>JAJFLN010000584.1 GCA_021772705.1 Candidatus Cloacimonadota bacterium
CCCGACGATCTTCGGCACCTACGGCTTCACGGAATCGAAGATGGCCTGGGGCGAGTGTCCCACCAAGCTCGGTACCTCCAGCGGATATCACACCTATCCCGACATGGAAGTCTTCGAGATCATCAACCCCGAGACAGGCGAACCGTGCGACGAGGGTGAAGGCGGAGAGATCGTCTACAGCTCCATCGACGCCAGAGGCAGCGTGGTCCTCAGATACAGGACCGGCGACTTTGCCCGAGGTGGGATGGTCTGGGAACCATGCCCTCACTGCAATCGATCGATTCCTCGAATCTCCAGCGACATCACCCGGGCCTCCAACGAGAAGAGCATGCAGTTCTCGAAGGTCAAGGGGACCCTGGTGAATCTGAACAGCCTGGCCTACCTGCTCTCGGACATGCGAGAAGTGGACGAGTGGCAGGTGGAGATCCGCAAGAAGGACAACGACCCTCTCGAGATGGACGAACTCGTGCTCTACGTGGCGGTCAAGGCCGACGTCGAAACGGGTCCATTCGAGGAGAAGCTCCGGAAAGCAATCCTGAGCGACATCGAGGTCAGCCCGAATTACATCGAGTTCTGCCCCCTTGATGATGTCCTCACCCGTCTGGGAATGGAAACGGAGCTGAAGGAGAAGCGGATTCTGGACACTCGACCCAAGTAGATCGGGTATTCATCGTCATTGAAAGGGCCGGCGCCATCGCACCGGCCCTTTCGGGGCGCAAGTCATGCCGGGGGGCAGCCCCCGTTGATTATCACGGAGGGCACAGGGAACACAGAGGTTTTTGGGTGGAGCGGTGAGGTGTCGAGCAGAGGGGCGTATGGGGCCGACTCTTGACCCGATACCTGACGCCTCGAGTACGAACCTTCGTCAAAGAACCTCTGTGTTGTCCGTGAACTCTGTGTAACTTCTACAATCGCCTCACCATTGCTGACCGTCCCAAAGCGAATCGAGACGCCGCGCCTTCTTCTGGAGAGGCTGGCGCCGGGAAACCTGGACGACTTCGCCAGGTTTCTGTCCACGCCGATGGTGACCCAGCACCTGGCCTTCCCGGCCGAGACCCGGACCTTCGCAGGAGCGGCCCAGTTGCTTCAGGACACTCTGTCCAGCTACGACACGGAGTCTCCGGTCTGCATTCTGAGGGCCACGGAACGGGCGACGGGCGCCTTCGCGGGCTGCTGCGGACTGACCCCTCTGTCGGCGCAGGACGTGGAACTCTTCTACGCTCTGTTACCCGAGTTCTGGGGCCGGGGACTGGCCTCCGAGATGGCCTCCTTCCTCTGCGGATACATCCGCCGGCAGACGAGCTTCGAGAAGGTCCATGCCTTCATCGTACCGGCCCACAGCGCCTCGATGGGAGTGGCCCTCAAGGCCGGCTTCCACGACGTTGGTTTGGTGATGAACGACCAGTTTTCCTTCCCCGTTCATCGATTCGAGAAGAAGCTGGACCGCTGGAACCTCCCCTTCCGCTGGGGCGGATTGCCGGGCTCGAAGTGAAGCGGTCCGTCTAGCTTCTCGCTAGCTGAGACCATCCCTCTCCCGTCGGCGGCTGCTTGGCTGGCTACTGGGAGGCTTGAATCTCGATGCCGGCCAGCTCGGCCAGGGTGACCACATCCATCCGGAGGATGCTGAGGGCCAGGTCGACGTTGCAGATCCCGAACACGTCACTGGGAGTATGGTCGTTCCCGTTGTCGTCGTACTCATACTCGAAGGTCAGGGTCGTCGGAATGCCCTTGTCCAGAAATGGGATATGGTCCGAACCCCAGGCATTGTCGGTGCGGTAGACGTCGACGTCGGGGGCGTAGGCCTGAGCGTTGGCCTGAAGACGATCCGAGAGACCATGTGAGATGGCCCGGCCCTCGAGCATCAGATCCAGTGGCGCCGTCTTGTCAAAGCTGATCATGTCCAGGTTCAACATGGCCTTCACATTCTGAAGCTCCCCCTTTTGCTGAAGCTGTTTCACGTAAGCCTTGCTGCCGTACAGTCCCTGCTCCTCACCGGAAAAGAGAAGGAAGCGGACCGTGGAGGCCGAACGGCGGCCACCCAGAATGCGTGCCATCTCCAGGACGCCGGCGGACCCGCTGGCGTTGTCATCGGCTCCCGGCGCCTGGGAGCGGTTCCAGGAGATACTGTCGATGTGAGCCCCGACGATATAGATCTGCTCCGGATGATCCGATCCGGTTATCTCGGCGACCACATTGGGCAGCTCCGTGCCCCGGACCTGAAAGGGAACGATCTCGGCTGCTAGACCGTAGGCCTTGAACTGCTCCAGCGCCCAGCTCGCGGCCTCGTTCACCTTGGGAGTGAAGGAGTGGCGCGACTCGAAAGCAATCAGCCGTCTCAAGGTGGCCACGTAGGCAGCCCGGCTGATCTGGTTGGCCAGAGGAGCGTAACTGCCATCGGCAGGCTCCACTTCCGGCAGGTGTGCCGGGCTCACGAAGACTGCTTGCCGGCTCGGGAGCGGCAGGACCTGAAGGTCGTGTCCGTCGGCGGCCAAGATTCGTCGAATACCGGCCTCGGCAGCTCGGAACACCCGGGCCGGTCCGGAGCGTGCCACCACTTCACCGTTGCCGGCGAGAAGGCCCTCGACGTCGGAGTGCTTGGACAGGACCACGTGGAGTCCCTTGAATCCGGAGGCCCCCGGAACTGACTCCACTGTCAGGCCCTGAGCCTTCAGCCCAGAGGCGACGGCCTCGGAGGCCACCACGAGCAGCACATTGCCCAGCTCGCACCAGTCCGTGACTCCCTCGGAGGCGCTGAGAGTATCGAGGCCAGGACGATCCAGGCCGGATACGTTGACGGACCAGACGGGCTCAGCGACCGCAACGGACACTGTCAGAGAGAAGACCAGTAACAGAACGCTCAAAGTTCTCGCGACGTGACGCATCCCAGCTCCTTTGGTGGATCAGTGAAGTGCCGCAGTATAGCAGGCAGAGGCCCCAGTGCCAACCGTTCGGGCGACGGGCGGGTGCATGTCACCCAGGGGGTGGCTTCTGCTGCGATGACTCGGGAAGTTACACCGAGCCCACAGAGCTCGCAGAGCTCACGGAGATCCTTTTGGGAGAAATCGCACTTGATGCGTCGAGTAGCTGGCTGAGAGTCGGACCCAGGCACCCCTGTGTTCTCCGCGATCTCTGTGAGCGACCTGATCCCCAATGTTGGCGGCCCCCTACGGGACATGCACCCGGCGACGGGCGGCAGTGTGATACGCCGGGGGTGGCCTCGGTTGGCAGGATCGGGAAAGTTCACAGAGCTCGCGGAGATCACGGAGCGCACAGAGGTTTTTGGGGGCGGGGAGAGCCGTTGCGGAACCATTGGCCCAGATAGAACCGGGTCCGGAAGAGGTTGCGCATCAAGGCGAGCTTGGCGCGCTTCCAGGGGTGGCGATCCGGATCGTCGCTTAGGTAACGGCCCTCGTCGGGCAGCATGACCAGGCTGACATGGACGTTAGGAGCGATACCGATTGGGAGACCGTTGGCCATGCAGGCCTCGTAGAGGTGCCGGAAGACAGGCACCAGCTCCTCGACTCGAGGGGGCGGCAGGTGCTTGTAGTCCGTGCTCACCAGGGGGCGGAAGACGCAGACCGTCGGGATGGCTCCCCGCTCTGTCAGCCAGTCAATGGCGGCTATGCTGCTCTCGGGAGATTCCAGGCCGGCGATGATCTCCCCGTTGGTGGTGTCGAAGATGGGAACGCAGTACTCGATGGCATCGAGGTATCGCTGAAGTCCGTGGTTTCGTGCCTTTCCGGGACAGACCTCCTCGAAGCGAAGGGGATCGAAGATCTCGAAGCAGAATGAGACTCGGTTCACTCCCAGGGCGCGAAGATGGTGATAGCGGCTGAAGTCGGATTCCGGTGGGCACTGGACTCCTACCAGGAGACCTGTCTCTTCCTTCACGGCCTTCACATAGGGTTCTATGACTTCCAGATAGTTGTCTCCGTCCAGGAAGCCGGTGTTGAAATCGATGTAGGTAACGCCGGACTCGTCCCGGGCTGCCCGGACCACCTCGAGCACCTCCTCCACTCTCTTGTCCTTCTCGTCATCGTTTCCGATATTCAAGCCCGTGGAGCAGAAATGGCAGTTCTCCTTCTTGTCCCCTCCTCGCCAGAAGTCGCAGGCCCGGCCGAGATAGATCCCCAGATAGGTCCCCTGCAGGGAGCCGATGGAGGTCATGGGCTTCCCGGAGGAGGTGGTCCGGCCATACCAGCTCGGACAGGGAGAGAGACGGACGGCACATACTCTTCTCCCATTCCTCCGGATCACCGGTTCGCCCTGCTCGAAGTGAAGTGAGTATGGAGACTGGGCGGCGAAGCCCTCCGTCACCGGCACGTTGGTCCAGAGATCGCCGGGAAGGAGCAGCTCGAGCCCGCTTCCCAGGCCCGCCCGGGTCCGGAGAATCTTCCTGCCATCCTCGTCAGCCTGGCAATCTTCCGCCAGCCGGATGCCGCGGCAATAGAGGTCCAGCTTCAGAAGAGCCGGATTCTGTGACACATCCCAGTTCACGTTCACCTATAATACGCCACTGCGAAACCTATCTGGCACACCATCATCATCAGATACATGTGTGTCCATGACGGGTGGTTCTCCGTCTCGGCCAGCTCCTGAGGTTTCCGGATCATCAGCCAGGCCGCGTAGAGGCCCCAGGCGGAGAGACCAAAGCCGAGGAAATTGAGCCGGCCTGGATCTCCCGACAGGATTCCCAGGTAGACCCCTAGCGGGATGAGGAGAAAGGGCCAGACGAAGAAGGGCGCCACCATCCAGGCTGCCCGAATGGGGCCGAAGCGCACAGGCAACGTCAGGCATCCGTTTGCGCCATCGCCCTTCATGTCCGAGAAGTCCTTCGTGGAGGCCGCTCCCAGGAGGAAGGCTCCGAAGATCGTGCCGATGTACCAGGGCTCGAAGCTGTCCGGTGGACGCACAGTGGCCCAGCCGGCGACTTTCAGGAGAACTCCTCTTGGGATGGCGATGGTCAGGTTCGCCAGATACGTGAATCGCTTCGTACGGAATGGAGGGACGGAGTAGAGATAGGTCGCCACAGCAGCCAGCGTCGCCAGGATGAAATAGGCCGCGCCGACCCACATCGCCAGAGCCAGGGAGAGAGCGTAGCCGGTCGAGACCAGACGGCGAGCTTCCACGACTCCCAGGTCTCCTGTCACCAGGAGCCTCTCAGGCTTGTTGATCCGATCCAGATCCAGGTCGTGAATCTGGTTGAGCCCGTTGGATGCACCGTTGAGCAATCCCCCGACGAGTGAGCCGATGAGAACCCGGGCGACGAGGGCTCCGTCGAGCGCGACGGGAGGGTCAACGAAGTAAGCCGTCGCGGCGCCGCTCAACATTCCGACGGCCGGCGGCGCCAGCGTGAATGGGCGCATGAAGGCCCAGTAGAGCAAGACCCGACTCATCACCATCTCCATCGTTATGGCGGCGGACCTGTCGACGGCAACCCTTCTGTTCGCCAGGGCCAAAAGGACCCGCTGCCAGGAAGGTCACCTGCCGGCAGAGCTACGGGAAGACTGAGTTCGAACTCATTTTCCCGGTCCTTTGACATCTCGGAATTGCGACGGTATCTATTGGTTTGGAGGTGGAGTCGATGGGGATGCCAGCCTGCTATGTTTGCGGTCGGCAAAGTCGCAAGTTCTTGCTCAAATTCGAGGTAGAGGATCGTTACATCTGCCAGGTTTGTGAGAATGCGATGCAGGTCAAGCGAAAGACGAACTTGTTTCCCGGCAAGCCGGATTACGAGTTCTCCTCTCGCGAAACCCTCCGGATGCCCCACGCTCGTCGGAGCAAGATGATCATCTACTCCAACGAGGAGCTGACCCGCCGATACGAAGAAGAGGTCTTGGCTCTGGAGGAAAAGTACTCCTGAGCTGAACGGACCCTGCTCCCTGCCCTGCAGGTCTTGCGAAACCACGGCTCGATCCTGCGTCAGGGCGCAGTCGTTATTCATTCATGGTTCGCCCGTGTCTTTGCCAGATTTGGGAGCCGTTCGTCCTACTATGGATGCCCGCATCCAGGACGACTGAAGGCCGAGTTTTCCCGATCCGTTCGTCCTGAGCCTGTCGAAGCATGTCCTGAGCGACGCCGAAGGGGATGAATGGAGCGGGCGGCCATATCGTCTGAGCTTGTCGAAGGGCGGCCCCTCGACAAGCTCGGGGTGAACGGGTAGCTAGATCCGGCACCGGTCGAATCCGCCCCAACTCCTGGACACTTCGAGTCTCCAGGATTTCGTAACGTGACCTGTTGCCATCAGCGATCAGCTCAACATGGCGATCATGACAACTGTCCGAAAATTGGGCCAGATTTGACCGGTGCCCTAGATCCAATACCCATGAATGAGTGGAAGAAATGTTTGAAAACGAGGGCACTGCCCTCGAACTCCCGCCAGGGGCCATTGGCCCCTGGACCCCGATGAACAGGTCAAGC
>JAJFLN010000585.1 GCA_021772705.1 Candidatus Cloacimonadota bacterium
CTGAATGGCCGAGTTTTCCCGATCCGTTCGTCCTGAGCCTGTCGAAGGATGAATGGAGCGGGCGGCCATATCGTCTGAGCCTGTCGAAGGATGAATGGAGCGGGCGGCCATATCGTCTGAGCTTGTCGAGGGACCCCTTCAGCTTGGCTCAGACCGTATGGCCGGCCACTTCGTCCATCCCTCGACAGATGGGACGAACGGGGTGGGGGGAGCCTGCCCTCGGTCGTCTTGGATGCAGCCGTCCACAGCAGAACGAGCGGAGCGGGAGGCCCCGGCCTACTGCTGGCTCGGATTCATGGCCATCAGACCTCGCTCACGCCTCGGGGCGATCCGGAACGTGGACAGCTCCGAGAGGTTTACTCCCGGAAAGGAGAGTGAGACCTGTTCCGAGATCCGGTTCCGGGCTCGAATGAGCTCCACGGCGTCAGACCTGGGATCTCCCGAGGGCGACGCAGGCATGGTCAGCTCGACCAGGGCCTCCTCCGGCGAGAGCAGCCAGGTGTGAAGGACGATTCCCGGGGCGAGAGTCGCCGCCGAGGCAAGAAGCACGGATTGAACTCGCTCTTCCAGAGCTGCGGGATACTCGGCGTTGGCTGGCGGAACCAGGGCCAGCAACAACGCCAGAATCAGCGATCCTGACAGGAATCCGAGTGACTTTCGTTCAACTGCCATCGAAGTCGTAGCCCGGGATGATCCTGCCGTCAGTGGCCGGGCGCTCCTGGATGTCCACCGGCAACAGCGATCGATCCTGAAGCCAGCTATCACCGGACTCTCCCAGAGTGGACATGGCCTGGTGTACCTTTCGAATCCTGCTCTGAAGCCGCGTTCGCTCCGATCGGGCTCGCTTGCTCTTGCCCTTGTTCATGCCGAGACGGCCCTGAAGCCACTTGGCATAGAGGTCCAGGGCGATGCGCTTCTCGCCCGAGCCCAGTGTCTCGTCTCCCATCACCCGGCCCGTGTATCCTCTCCAGCCGGCATCAGCAACCAGGTCCACCAGGATCTCCCGGATGGCCAGTTCCGTGGATGCCAGATTCCCCGCCGTGCCACCGGGACTGCTGGATGGAGCCGCTGATGTTGCTCCAGGAAGACTGATCAACATCACCAAGGTGGCGATGGTGAAGGTCCGTGTTGCCCTGTTCAAGGTCCTGCTCCCTCCCGGTTCCGCGATCTGCTCGGAGACTCTACCCGGTCCCGGATCGATCTTCCATCGCGGATCTGCTATTCGATAGGCCTATCGGTCGCGCGGCAGAGGGACTTTATGCCCTACTTCGGGCCACGGCCCGTCCAGTTATCTCCTCGCCTGGCTTCTCATGGGGCTTGCCGCTGGACAGGTTTCCCTAATAGATAGAGTGCCTGTCTCCGAAGATAGGAGGTGGACATGAAACGCCTTCAATCTCGTTCTTTAGTCTTGATGCTCGCCCTGATGATGGGGGTCACCGCCATGGTTGTCGAAGCCAAGTCTCCCGAGGAGTCCTTGGGACCGGACTGGCGTCTTCCGCCGGAGGACCAGGTTCGTCGAGCCCTGGGACGGTTGCTGGGTCCCGAATCGGATTTCGACCTGATCCTGACGCCGAGCACACGGGCCCGGGCCCTGCAAGGGAAGTTCGACAAGCTTCATCTCGTGGTGCGGGAGTCCCGCATCCAGGGGATGGAAGTGAGCCACGTGGAGATCGATCTGGAAGACCTTCACATCAACATGCCCAGGTTGCGGACCACGGGAGCCCTGCGGGTCTTCTCCGCGGGCAGCGCGTCCTACAAGATATCGATCACCGAGGAGGCCTTGAACTGGCTCCTCTCGAGCAAGTTGAAGAGCGAGCCAGGCCAGAAGTCTCCCCGGCTAGAGCTCGGCAAGGGAGAAGTGAAGTTCCAGGGGAGCCTGGCCGGTGTTCTGGTGGACCCGGACCTGGAGGTGCGGGGAAAGCTGGAGCCCCGTAACGGTCACGAAGTTCACTTCGTTCCCCGGTCTGTCCGGCTGGGCTGGATCAAGCTGCCCAGCTTCGCCATGAACGTACTGGCGGGGAAACTGAATCCAATCGCGACCCTGGCCAAGTTCCAGGAGCTGAAACGATGCAAGCTGCAGGTCAAGGAGATCGTCATCGAGAACGACCTGTTGACCGTATCGGGATGAGGAAACCATGAATCTCAAGCTGCCGACTCACGAAATACCGATCCGGCATGGGGCGGGAAGCAAAGGAAACCAGGAGTCGATCAAGACGCCGCTGATCTGGCGCCTCCTCGAGTGGAGGGCGTCTCTGACTGGCCAGAATGGCAGCCGCCGGCCTAGGAACCTGGGTCCCTGGAGGTTCTCCCGCAGTCAAAACAGGGAACAGGAGGGGCAGACCCGATGGATCGGATATCTGGCTGTCCTGGCGCCGGTGCTGCTTCTGACCCTGCCCGGCTTGCTCGGTGGATGCGGAGCAAACCCGGAGGACTTGCTTCCGAACGTAGATCCCCTGGCCAGTCTGCCCGACAACAGGCAGTCCGATCTGTTGCCCGCCGATGTTGTCTTTCCCGTTTCGGGACCTGTGGGCACCGAGATAAAGGTCCACGGTCAGGGCCGGGTGTTTCCCAGGGGATTCGCCAAGTTCGTCTTCCAGGGAAATGCCACCGCCGAGGTGGAACTGCTGGACATCACCAGCGAGATTCGGGTCAGGATTCCTCATGGCACGGAGTCCGGCCCATTTGGGTTCACGATTGCGGGGCGGAGCTCCGGCCGGGACGACCTCTCGCTGATCACCTCCGATTCGAACCTCTTTGCCGCCTACACCATCTCGGCGCCCGGTTTCCGGGTGACCGAGCCGCCGGTGGACCGGAACTCGATCTAGGCGGGAAAAGGAGAAGAGAGGCCTTTCGGCCTCTCTTCCCACTCCTTCAAATCCTCATAGCCGCCGGATGTTTTAGATCACCCGGTCGTCGCCTCTTGTCTCGAGAAGGAAGCGGCGAGTTTCCTTCTTGATCGGTTATTCAGCTGAGTTTTCCGAGGCTCGGGCCTGGGCTTGCTCTTCCCGTTCCGCATCCTGCTGAAGGGCAATAGCCCGGTCGTCGTCGGTCGGTGTGGCGCCGTGGAGTGCCCTGAAGGCTTGCTCTCGCCTGGAGCCCGGTCCCGTGGTGTCCGCTGCCGGGGGCTGAGAGACCGCCCCGGCGCCGACGGGAGCCAGCTCGGCGTAGAGCGACTCGATCTGCATCGTCACATGCGGCTGCTCCCTCTCCATGGTGGAGTGGGCAGATTCGTTCTCCATGCTGGCGTGGACGGTTTCGATTTCAGCAGAGGTCCGCTGGTTCTCATGCTGCATGTGGGCTTCGGTGCCCTCGACCTGCATGGCCACTGCGGGGAGGCCCGAGTCGGCAGTCGCGACGGCGCTCAAGCTAAGGCACAGGGCCAGGGTCAGGCAGATTCGGCTGTTCATCGATAGTCTCCTTGTCCTCGTTGGATGCCAAGATTCTAAGGACAGGAATCGGATCGTCAATCCCCAAAATGCAGGGAAAGGCATGACAAGTCTTTCCAGGGTCCGATGCCTCACAGGTTCTCAGGCACCGGAACTAAGGAAAGTTTGTTGCTCGTCCAAATGAAAGGTTGTGCCCCTTCGTGGGGCCATTGGTCTGGCAGCTTCGGTGGGGACGCTCCCGCTGTCACATGAGCAGAATGGCCTGTTAGGGGCCGCGCAGGAATGAATGCGCAGTTATTCTTGCGCGGGTCCTTACATCAGCGTCTCGGCCTCGACCAGAGTCACGTTGCCGGCGCAGACTCCCTGAGACCGAGACAGCGGCGAGCCATTCTGAGAGATTCCGCGATGGCGAGATCAGCGCAACAACGGCGTGAGATCCACTTCTCGATCCGCCACGGAGCAGCAGAGATATCCTCGGCGCGTCGGCTTCGACCGCACGATCAGGTGGACCGATCTGGGTTCGCGAGCCTGCGCTAGATATGCATCGCCTTGAGCCGCTTGGCCAGTACACGGATGTGCTGCTTCCGGCGCTTGGGGCTGTGGGTGGCGGCGAAGCGAATCTTCTTGTCCAGTCGCTTCAGGAACGGCTGCACCGTGCTGCGGTAGCGATGCAGGCTGGCGCCTTGCTCTTCGAAGACCTGGACCAGCTCCTCGAGACTGGAGGTGCGTCCGGCGTCGAGCTCCTTCTCGATGCTCTTGGCCAGATCCCGGATCACGAAACGCAGCTGATGAGAAGAGCGGGACTTCCGGGACTGGAGAAACTCGGCCAGGGAGGCCACGTCGTCAGCGGCGGAGCGGTAGAGCTTGACGGTGGGCAGCGACGGCAGGGCAGCCAGCTGGCCTCGATAGTCCGTTCCCCGGACGTAGAAACAGTAGCGGCCCGGCCGGGTCTGGCGACTCATGCCGATGTCCTGAAGTCGTAATGTCAGCCTGGAGCCAGGACCGGCGGCGGCCAGGTCGGCGCCGTCGATGTGAATCTCTTGAACGGGAACCTTGGAGTACCGGGAAGGCAGGCGCTCCGACAGGCGGATGCGGGATGATAGGTTCTTGCCGTCTCCCCTGACGGCCGAGATGTCGTTCAGGGAGTCCATGCTCCAGAAGAAGGGGAGGGAGATTTCCAGGTCCTGTAGCTGACGTCCACCGGACCGGATGGTCAGCTCCAGAGTGTGGGGGGTCGATGTGCCCCGCAGCAACTGGGGCTTGATCGACGCTGTGCCCGTGCTTCTCCTGGCCAACAGCCGGAGCGCCTCGTCTCGATAAGTCCTGGCTGTCTGAGGATCCCGGATGACAACGATGTTCTCCACGTTGTGCTTGTAACCGGCGCTGGAGGCGTTTGCTGAACCGGTGATGACGAAACCGTCATCCTGGTCCGGGTCGATGACGAAGACCTTGTGGTGAAGCTTTCCGTCCGGATCGGAGCTGATGGAGAAGGGGATACGCTGACGGGCCAGGCTCGAGACCTGGCTGTAAGGCTGCTTGTCGCCGTAGACCATGCTGTAGTCGATGACGGCTCGAATGTCTTCTCCTCGACGGTGCTTCTGGCCCAGCAGCTTTCCCACCTTCGAGTTGAAAAAGGCGAACTGCATCATGTAGACCGCTTGATCGGCCTCATCGATCAGATCGAGCATCCGGTTCAGGGACGATCGGTTCCTGGGCTGGAAGAAGACCTCCACAGCCACCTGCCTGTCCGGCAGATCCAGGACCACGTGGTGGGAGCCCTCGTCGGCTTCGTCGCGATAGAAGTTGCCCTCGAAGAGCTTCTCGAACTCCTGCGAGAAAATCCGGGCCAGCTCGCGGTCCCAGAAGACAACCAGGTTGTTCTGGTTGTTGTAGGCCCCTGTATTCGTGAAGTTGAAGCTCCCGGTTGCGACCACTTCCCCATCGGCGATGAGGAACTTGTCGTGCATCAGGGCGTCCCTGTTGCCGTCGTGGCGAACCTCGATGCCCGCCTCGATGAGAGACCGGATGTAACGGCTGTCGAAGTGGGAATCGTCGGTGACGATCCGGACCTGGACACCCCTCTCTTGGGCCCGGGCCAGGGCCTGGGTGATGTTGTCGATCCTCAGCTCATAGGCTGCGATCTCGATGGACTGCTCGGCGCCCCGGATCAGTCTGATGACCTGCTCGTCCAGGCCCTCCGGGTGTCCCTGAGGCAGGGGACCGAAGTGGACCGACATCTCGGAGGCATGAACCGTGGACGCGGTACACACCATGGTCCAGCCTGCGATGCAGAGGACGCTCAGTGGTATGGCTAGAAGCCAGGCCTTGATTGTCATGAGTGTTGTTCTACCGGCTCTCTGCCAGGACGAGCCGTCCGGGAGCATTCCCCCATGACCACTACCTGTGTAAAGCTCTACAGGTTGCATGTGAGTGTACACTGAGTTCGCCTCTTCGCCAGGGGTCTCGCCGACTGTCGGGGCTGTCGGCGGCAGGTTCCGGTCAGCCGGAAACAATGGAAGTACTGGACAAATATCGGCTCGAAGCGCCCCTCGGCGAAGGGGCTGTTGCCCGTGTTTATCGGGCGATCGACACGAGTCTGCAGCGCTTGGTGGCCGTGAAGGTCCTCAAGCTCGGCGTGGATTCGGTGGAGCGAGAACGGTTCCTGGGAGAGGCAAAAGCCCTGGCCCGGCTGCAATCCCGTCACGTCCTGGAGGTCCTTGATTTTGGCGAGGCAAACGGCTCCTTCTACCTCGTCATGCCCTTCGTTCAGGTCGTGGCCATGGCGGACCTGGCGTCGCTCCGGGCCGAGCAAGGGAGGACCTTCACGCCCCTGGAAGCGGTGGCCCTGGCCAAGCCAGTGGCCATGGCTCTGGGTGAGGCTCACCGGAATCAGTTGATTCACCGGGATGTGAAGCCCCAAAACATCCTTGTAGGGCCGAAACCTTCGGTCTATCTGACTGATTTTGGGATTGCCAGGGATCTGGAGGGCGATCCAGGCCTGACTGCCGCGGGAACCGTGCTGGGAACCCCCAGATACATGGCTCCAGAGCAGATCGCCGGTAAGAAAGTCGACTTTTCGACCGATCTATATGCCCTTGGGCTGGTCATGTTCGAGCTCGTCGCGGGACGACTGCCCGGCGAGGAGGAGGGCGATCTGCCCGGTGTCCTGCGAAAACGGCGAGATGGCTTCACTGAACCGTTGCCCGATTGGTCCCCGGAAGGAGCCGCCCTGACCCAGATCCTGGACAGGCTCCTCCTGCCCCAGGAGGATCGGCAGATCCTCACTGCCGATGAGCTCATCGAAGCATTCCGTCCCTTTGAAACCAGTCCTCGAGTCTTGGCCACCGTGGCTGACGATGCCCGTACTCTGCTGGAAAGGGAGTCTCCCGAAGCCGAAGTGGTCACCGCCGGATCTCCATGGACGCTGATGGGGCAACAGGCAAACCTGCTCTCCCAGAGCAGCCAGGACGACTTGCCCGATCGGCTGGCCCGAATCTCCCGGCCCATGGGCCAGGTACCTCCTGGTCTGGAGCCCCTCCAGCCCCGCTCCAAGGCCGACAGATCGCCGGCCTCCTCCGGCGACCGAACCAGGGGTCCATCCCGGCCTTCACGGTCTCCCGTGGACGATTCGCAGTCACAATCCAGAGGTGTTCCTCCTCTCGCCGGGGCACGGGTCTCACGGCCGGCAAAGAAGGTCGTACGAAGGGACCGGTCGCCAGACCGCCGGGCTCTGGCTGCTGGCGGCGCCCTCACGGTGCTGCTCGTGGTGATCGTCCTGGTCAGGCTCATGACCGGCTCCGGCGAGACCACATCCCCGGTTGGCAACATGAAGGCCACCAGAGGGTTCGCCAAGATCAGGCTCGCCTGGACCGGAGAGGCTCGAGAGCTCTCCCTCGCCACTCCCAGAGGCCATGAGGCGCTCTACGACGTCTCGGGGCGGCAGCTATGGGAGAGTAGCCGCCTCAACTTGAGCGGTGTCTACAGGGCGGCTCTCATCGACTCCTCCGGCCGGCAGACCCTGGTCCCGGCCATCGATTTCACCGTCACCGATGCCAGGAGCATCCCCCCCAGGCTGCAGAGGGCCTTCGATCGCCTTCAGATCCAGATCGACCTGCCTGTTCCCTTCCAGACAAGAGCTATCATGCGTGGCTCCGGACTGACTGTCGTCCGGACCGCTTCCATTGCCCCCTCGGCGCGGCAGACCCTGTCGCTACAGTTCGATCCTCTGGAGGAGGCTTCCCTGAAGCTCTTTTTCACCAGTCTCCTG
>JAJFLN010000586.1 GCA_021772705.1 Candidatus Cloacimonadota bacterium
TTGGAGCCGGCCAGGGGCAGCTCCTGGGTGTACTCCATCTCGAGGCGCTTCGAGCCGTGGGCCGGTATGGGATAGACCTTCACCGAGAAGGTGCCCGTAGCCGCCTCATCATCGGTCCGCTCCAGCAGGCCTGGGTCGATCTTGCTCGCCGTCAACTCCTCGTAGATGCCCCGTGCTCGTGCTCGCTCCAGGACAACGCCGGCAATCCTGACCCCGTCTTCCCAGATGGCGAAGTGAGACAGGCTCGTACCGGCGGGCAGGAAGAACAGGTACTCCCCTTCCAGATCGGCGGCGGTACGATTGCGGAACACCTGAACGGTCTTGACGGTTGCGAAGCGGCCACGAACGTCCAGCTCCAGGTCCATTCGCTCCAGGGAGAGGACGGAGGAGTCCGGCTTTCCCCCGCCGTTGGTGGCGATGAGCACACCGGGGTCGGCAAGGACTGCCGAGGCGAGGACCAGGTGCAGGAGCAGATGGAGCGCAAGAGTGGACTTGGCGAACAATAGACTGGGGGTTGAAGTCGAGATTGTCCGGAGGGGAAGCACGCCACAGTCTACCAGTAACAGGCCACAAAGAAAGCCAATCAGGCACTCAGAGCGAGGGGGGGATGTGGATGCGGGACTGGGGATCGATGTACTTGCCACCCTGCATGACGGAGAAGTGAAGATGATCTCCGGTAGAGTTACCGGTGCTGTTGACGCCGGCCACCTGCTGTCCCGCCGTGACCCGGTCGCCGGTCTTCACCCGGAAACTGCCGTGTTGCAGATGCATGTAGACAGTCTGATATCCGTTGCCGTGATCGATGATCACCGTGTTGCCGCCGCCGCCCCGGGGACCGGCGTGAACTACTCGGCCGGGACCGGTGGCACGGACCGGTGTTCCCCGGGGAGCGCCGATATCCACGCCCTGATGGTAGCTGCTACAGCCGGAACAGGGTGACTTGCGACGGCCGAAGTCACTGGTGATGCGCCCCGTCGATAGAGGAAGAACCTGGAAGGCTTCGCCATTGCCCTGGGCTGGTTTGGCCTGACCGGAATCGGCCTTGCCGGGAATGTCGGCCTTCCCGGGCCGTCGGGTCGCGGCTTGCCGGACCGCCTCCTTGCCTCCGGGAATACGGAACTTCTGTCCCGGGTAGATGAGGTTCGGATTGTTGATCTTCCCCGAGTTGGCGTTGAAGAGACTCCTCCAGGAGAAGGGATTGCCCAGGAACCGGAGCGCCAGGTCCCAGAGAGTGTCCCCGGACTTGACCACGTAGGCACCTCCCTGCTCTGACTCCGGCCCACGGGCGGCCAGCCCGCCTTGCGGATCGAAGGGCTTCGGTTCGGCCAGCAAAACGCCATCCCCGAAGGACAGGAAGAGGACTACAAAGAGGGCGACGATCGAGTTAGTTTCCGTCCGGAAACTCCCAATCCGTTCGGCCCGAGCCTTCTGTCGAGGGCCAGTGTTGGAGCGGCCGGGGGCCCTCTCCTGAGCTTGCCGAAGGGTCGGGGCGAACGAGTTTCCGGACGGAAACGAGTTAGCGGCGGTACTTCGCTTGTCCTGTGAATTCAAGGCAACCTCCCGGGTCTCATCGAGGGAACCGATGGAGCATCAAGTTGTAACCCGTGCCGGCCCGGGTACGAAACGTGAGGATGTCCCCAGCCGGCGTCGGCCTGGAGAATCGTGGTAACAGTCCGTAGTTTTCAGGCGAAACGGGAGCTCGCAGTTCCTTCTCGATCCGGCCGTCGAGCCCGATGCGGGCGAAGCTGGAGAACTGCCACTTCTCGTTCCTGGCCTCGATTGTCTCCACGTAGAGCCTGCCCAGGCTGTCGGAACCGAGCAGCTGACTGCCGGCCAGCTCGAGATCCGGTCCGTGGGACCTGATGGTGATGACAGCCTCGCGAGTGGAATCCGGGGACACCGAACGGGAGAGCAAGGCCTCCTCGGCGCTCTTCGAATCGAGATGGTAGAGCCGGCCATCGGCATCCATCACCACGGTCCAGTCCGGGCCGCGCCACTCCCGCAGGAACTGGCCGGTTTCAGAGAACTCGCTGACACCAGGCAATCCGGCGTCACGAACCAGTATCCGGCCGTCGGGGGCGAGTCCAATCTCCGCGCCGTTGTGAAACAGCCCGTACCTGCCGGAGGGTCCTCGAGGGTCCACCCGCAGGACCGTACCGCCGATGGAGTCGAGGATATGGAAGACCCCGTCCCGATCCCGCACGAAGTCCGTCAGCAAGGAATCCTCGGACAGCAGGCCCGTCTCGTCCAGGACCAGGGTCTCTTCCCGGACGCCCTGTCCCGAAAGTCCCATGAGGACACGCCTTCCGATCGTATCGAGGAGGTGCAGCTTGCCACTCTCGTCCATGAGGAAAGACGAGGGCACGCCGTCTCCGACATCCTGGAGCCCTCCGTGGCGCAGCTCGGAGTCCCCTTCGCCCCAGGTCACCGAGGCGAGGTGTTCGAACCCAGGGGGGGCCGGATCGGCGTCGGCGAAGGCCGCGGGAGGGGTGGCCATCACGAGAAACAGGGCAACCCATATTGGGAAGGTCATCTTCATGTACGTGTCTCCTCCCCTGACACTATGCAGGGCTCGATGTTTAGTTGAAGAATTCCAGAGGAATTCGGGTCAGTCCCGCCTCTGTCCCCACGAGCAGATGGGTCGACGTGGCCAGCAGGGCCGTCACGTCCGGATGCCCCAGGCCTTCGACGATCAGACGCGACGGCCCTCTCGAGTCCAGGGGCAAGAGGAGGATTCCGTCCAGGGTACCGAACGCAACGGAGAGGAGCACCCGGGCGACGGCGTTGGCGTTGATCTCCCGTCCTGCCGGAAGCTCGGCGGGGCGACTGAATGTGCCATCATTGCCCAGCAGGACCGGGCCGCCGCCATAGGTCCCGATCCAGCAACCTCCGGCCACGGGATGGACTACGGTGACCCAAGCAGCCGGCAAGGCAGTGGTCCCGGCGGTGTAGGTAGCCACGACCCGGTCATCAGCGAGGTCTGCCAGGCCTCCGAGGGTTCCAATCCGGACTCTATCCATCAGCCGGGCCCCGGTGTAGATGTGATTGCTCGGCAGGCCCTGGAATCCGGTCAAGCTGAACAGCCGGCCGCCCTGTTCCACCGTTATCCCCTTCTCGGTGCCGTAGAGCCGCCCGGCCGGGACGCGGAGACTGAAGGCGACGTTCTCTCCGATGAGCCCATCGGCCTTCCTCAAGCGGCGCTGGACCGTGTACCCGTCGTGGCGGATGACGCCGTGGAGGGTGGCCACGTCCATGGTCATGGTCGGAAGATCCCAGCGGAGATGATTGACGCCGGGACAGTCTTCCAGGCCGGGGACCAGGGAGGGCGCGGGCTGCAACCGCCGGACACCACCCTCGAAGAAGCCCACCCAGACTGATTCCTCGCCGCCGAGAGCCAGAGCCGAGACATGGGGATGGGGCAGGTCGGAGGGAAGGTCGAGGGCCTGGACCCGGTCCCTGCTGATCCGGAAGGCTCCCGTAGAGGTACCGGCTACCACGGCGTCGGATATGAATAGAATCGAGAGTATCGGAGCCTGTAACCGTTTCCATGGCTGGGAGACCGGACGACGGGCTGCCTCGTCTGGCACGACCTGTGACAGAGGACGCCCCGCTGCCCCATCAGGCTCCGATGGAAGCCTGTAGAGGGCGCCTTCCATGGTGCCGATCAGAACGGCGCCACCGGCCCCCCCTTCGAGGGCCGTGACGTGGATGTCGGGCAGCAGGGTTGTCATGATCAACCGTCGATCCATGCTGTGTAATCCGTAGGGAGTCCCGATCAGCAGCCTGCCCCGGGAATGGAAGAGCCCTGTGATCTGGCGGGGACGCTCCTCCGGTTCGGCCTGCCCACCGCTGTCCCGGACGACCAGACCTTGTTCTGGCGTGGCGACGACGAAGCCCGATTCGGTAGCGACCAGGGCCGACACCTGCTGGACGGGTCCGCCGGAGATCTTCAGGGATAGTGTCTTGAAGTGTCCATCCTCTAGTGCGATGAGGCCGGCTCCAAAGGTACCGATCAACAATCGATTGCGGCTCGAGCAGAGCGACGTGATCCTGTTGGCCGCCGGTGCCGGAAACCGGTAGCTCACCAGAGTGTCTCCCTGCAAGCGGACCAGGCCACTGGATGCAGTTCCGATCCAGAGATCGCCGTCATGTACAGCCAGAGATGTCAGGTTATTCTCGGGCAATCCGGTCAGGGCCGTGATCCGATCCGCCGTGGTGAACTCCAGCCCCCCGGGGCCGCGGGATCTGAGCAGCCCCCCGGAGGTAGCCATCCAGAGGAAGCCGCCGTGGGTCTCCAGGGCCCGGACCTTGCTGGTGGAAACGAGCTCGGTGGCCCCGGGAATTCGTAGGTCGCCAGAGCGATGCCGGACGATGGCCGGGGCGAGCCGGCCAGCAGTCTGAGCCTCGACTCTCGCCGCTGCGACAGCCTTCAGGGCCGGCTCCCGGATCTGGATACGGAAGAAATGGCCCAGCAGGACAGCCAAGGCACAGCCAGTCATCAGACCGAGTACGACGTGCCTTCCCGAAGCACCACGACGGGAGGTGGGAGACGGCGCGATGAGGGGGGGAGGACGATTCACGTGATTGAAGCTGGGAGCAGGCTTCTTGGTGGGTGCAACTTATTGGGCCATGTCATGGTAGTTCATGTAACAAGCCTGGGCCATGGCGATTCATGTGATCTTTTCGCTCTGGCCGGGTTGACACTTTGAAAAGCCATTCCTATACTTCTGGAGCATTTCGCATCCAGACAGGAATTTCCCGATTGAATACCGGGTTGCTAAGGAGGCAGAAGGATGAAGTTTAGAAAGTTGGTCAGCGCACTGACCCTCATGGCGTTCCTGGGTTGTGTTATGGGCGCCCCTGTATATGCAGATGGGTTCTTCAACAACAATCGACGGGACAACTGGAATGACCGTGACAGCCGCGACAGTGGCTGGTTCGATTCGAACCGCTCTGGCGGAACCGACACGGGCATGCAGTACTGGAACAACAGCCGCGGAAGTAACAGCTTCACCGGTGGCGGCTCCTTCCTGAAGACCCTGCTCCCGGGCTTGCTCGGCGGCGTCGCAGGTTTCTTCCTGGGCTCCAGCTTCGGCCCCATCGGCAAGATCGTGGGTGCAGCCGCTGGCTTCTTCATCGCCAAGTGGCTGGCAGGCAAGCTCTTCGGTGACGACAACGATCGGTACCGCTACAGCGATAACAACCGAGAATTTAACTGGGGCTGGAACAGCACCAGTGACTGGAATAGAGGAAACGGCTACTACCCTCGCGGCAGCGAGACGGGTGGCGGTAACGCCAGCGTCGAGGCACTCCGAGACAGGTACTTTGATGCAACTCGTACCTACCAGGATAGCCTGAGAAGCGGCTCCGGTCAGGACAGCGATGCTGCCCGCCGCGCCTTCGAGGCATCCCGGACGGCCTACTTCGACGCCATCAAGGCGAACTACAGGTAAACTCGCTCAGGCGAGACTTCAACGAGGCCGGAGGCGATTACGCCTCCGGCCTTGTTCTATTCCCGGCACCGTCGACAGAGACGACTGTTTGTGCCGAGTTTTCCCGATCCGCTCGTCCTGAGCTTGTCGAAGCATGTCCTGAGCTACGCCGAAGGGGATGAACGGAGCGGGCGGCCATATCGTCTGAGCTTGTCGAGGGGCCCACAGGCGCTTGCTTCGGCGTTTTGGCCTTGGCCAGTTCGCGCAGCTTTTCCCAATCCTCGGCTATCAAGGCCCGCTTC
>JAJFLN010000587.1 GCA_021772705.1 Candidatus Cloacimonadota bacterium
AACCGTCTCCGGCATAGGACGCATTGCTGCCGTCGCCGGCGACGGTGGTGATCTTGCCCGCCGTGTCGATCCGGCGAATCTTGTTGTTGTCCTTGTCGGCGAAGTAGATGTTCCCGGCTCCGTCGACGACGATCTGTGACGGCGAGTCCAACGAGGCGTCCGTGGCGTCGATGCCGTCGGCGGAGCTCGCCCCTCCGCCACCGATCACGGTGATGCTTTCCCCGGCAAGAGTGCTCCGCTTGATGAGGTCGTTCTCCGTGTCCGTGAAGTACAGGAAGCCGCCGCTGATGGCCACTCCCTCCGGACGGTTCAAACCCGTGATCAGGTCGCTGACACTGCCGCCGGAGGTCACCTTGGCGATCCGGTCGTCATTCGTGGCAGCCGCATAGATGACCCCCGAATCGTCCACGGCGATCCCCTGGACCCTCGCCAGACCGCCGGCGATGATGCTCGTCGTTCCGTCGGAGTGCGACAGTATCCGGTCATTCTCCGTATCGGCGATGTAGATCGTGTCGTCGGGACCCACGAACACGCCGCGAGGAAAGCCGAGAAAGAGCGGGACGCTGAGGGTGCTGATGGCGCCCGACGGCGTCACGACCCGGATAGCTCTGTTGCCGCTGTCAGCGATGTACAGGTTCCCGGAGGAGTCGAATGCCATGTGCTGCGGATTGGCCAGCTCGGCCGATGTCGCCGCTCCCCCGTCACCATCGCTGCCCCTCGTACCGTTGCCGGCAATCAGCTTCGTGTGCCCCGACGTCGCCCCGTCGGCCAGCAGCGCCAGCGGCGTGACGGCCAGAGGAGGATTGTCGTCGAACATGATCCGCATCCGGTCGCCGCCGGACCGCGCCCAGGTACTCTCGTCGCCGATGTTCTGCACCTGATCCAGAGGGCGAATCGAGTAGTGGTAGGTCCCGTCGCCGGTGATGGCGGTGTCCGTGAAGCTCCTCGGCGTCAGGGGCAGAGTCCGGAATCCGGGACCTTCCTGATCCACGTTGGCCGAGGTCAAGAGCCGATAGTTCTTGAGACCGGACCCGCCATCCGTCGCCGTGGTCCAGGTGAACTTGACCTCCGAGCTGGTCACGGGCAACGGCGTGGTGCCACCCAGGACAATGGTGGTCACGTCCGTAAGCTCGACCCCCGCCGGGTTCGTCCTGTCGAGGCGGATGTTCGTCGTGTCACTCGAGGCCGGTAGGGCCACGTTTCCAGCCCGGTCCACGCCTCGAACCGTGAAGGCGAAGACACCGTCGGTCAGGCTGCCCCGATTGTCGGTGTGCTCCCGAGGCGTCAGGCCGAAGAACACCGTCGTCAAGGCCGTGGGAGCGCTGGAGGTGAAGACGTGGTAGCCCAGGGTCCCGGACCCGCTGACCGGGAATCCCGTGTCCGACGCTGTGGTCCAGACGAAGGCGACGGCACTGGACGTGGCCCGCAGGCTGTCGGTGCCGAACACATCGGCCGTGGTGTTGGCCGTCACGGTCACCGAGTCGGGAGGCAAGCGATCCAGGAACGCCTGGGCCTTGGTGTTGTTCGTACTGCCATTGCCAACCCGGTCGATGGCCACGATCTCGTACTCGTAGAACAGATCCGAAGTGGCCGCGAGCTGCTCCGTGATCTGCGTTACCGCCGAGGGCACCTGGGTGAAGGCCGCCCCGTTTCGATCCACCCGGTAGCCTCGGACTCCCGTGCCGTCGTCCCCATCGTCCACATCGCCCCAGGAGACGACGAAGGTCTTGCTCGTGTAGACCGTCGGCGGCGTCGAGCTACCATTCACCTGGGCCGCCGTCGGCGGGGGAGCCTGCAGATCCTCGATGACCGTGACCTTCGTATTGCCTTCAGTCCTGCGGTTGATGCTCTCAGCAGGCGTGTTGAGCCCCGCCAGCCGATCCAGGGGCTGGATCTCCCAGATGAAGCTCCGCTGACTGCCAGAGGAGGCGATGTCGTTCACAGCCGTCGACAGGGAATTGGCGTTGCCACTCCACTGACTACTCTTCACCACGTCGTAGGAGACCATCCCGATTCCGTGACCGTCACTGGAGGCCGCCCACGACAGGGTGTAGGCAGAAGCAACGCCTACCCGGGTCGGGGTACTGGAGCCCGAGTCCCGCTGGATCTTCCGGACCCGGAACAGGGCCCGGTCCGCCACAAGCAAGTCACCGTCGTCATCAATGGCGATGCCCACCGGGGTGTTCAACAGGGCATCCTTGGCCGCGCTGCCATCACCGGAGCTGGTTCCCGCCGTGCCAGCGCTTCCCGGCGTCCCGGCGATCACCGTGTTGGAGGCCAGGACCCGGACGGTGTGGTCCGAGTCGAGGACGCCGTACATGTTTCCGGCTCCGTCAACGGCGATGGCCGTGGCCGCCACGTTGCTCACGGAGGTCACCGCCAAGCTGGGTGTCACCTTCGACACACCACTCGAAGTGGCGACGTAGAGGTTACCCCCATCGTCGCAGTCGAGAGACCGGGCTCCCGACAGGGTGACGTAGGTCGACTCCGTCTCCGTCGACACGTCGAACTTGAACACCTTGCCGTTGCCGGAGTCGGCGACGAAGACATTGCCCAGGGGATCCGTGGCCACGTCCTTCGGACTCGAGAGACCCGTGAAGGGGACCGTCGACACCCTGCCGGAGGAGGCGTCCACCCGCCTGACGCGGGCCTGGCCCTCCTCGACGAAGTAGACGTTGCCCGACAGGTCCGAATCGACTCCCCCCGGATCGTCGCCAGTGGCTACCGTCGACAGGCCGCCGGAGCCGTCAATCCGCAGCACCATATCTGCCGACTGGTCCGTGAACAGGACCTGGCCACCCGGAACAGAAGCCACATCGGCCAGGTTCGCCAGAGTGCTGAGAGTCGCCGCCTGTCCGTTCACGATGATGGACCCGCCGATTGCGCTTCCCAGACCGGCAATCCGGGTGATCGTGCCCGATCCGTCGGATGGCCCGGTCACTCCATCCAGGGTCAAGGCCGCCCCGCCAGAGGTCGTGACCGAAAGCTGCGTCACCGCCGTCGGCGGCGTCGTGTCCAGGATGAACTGGGTCGTCTGGTCCGTCGACGCCTGACCCAGCCGGTCCAGGTTCCGGAAGGACCAGCTCTTCGGTCCATCAGCTCCCAGGCCAGGCACCAGCACCGTAGAGAAACGGGAGAGGTCGAAGGTCGACGTCGAAGGCCCGAGCACACCGGCGGAAGGAGTCTGCCCGTCCAGGGTGGGGGCCGTCGCGATAT
Organism: Candidatus Cloacimonadota bacterium; assembly: GCA_021772705.1. Classification (GTDB taxonomy): domain Bacteria; phylum Muiribacteriota; class UBA6191; order JACPRK01; family JACPRK01; genus OFTM100. The sequence goes on from JAJFLN010000587.1 coordinate 3,217, forward strand.
CCACGGGCAACGCCGAGGAGGCTGCAGGGAAGTCGAAGCTGCTCACGAGGGTGAAGTTGGCCCCAGCGAAACCCGATCCGGGCTGGTTTCGCAGTGATCCGGAGGCGTCGAATGCCAGGTCCTCACCGAACCAGCCGAATGTAGGTGTCGTCTCGTTGGTCCAGACGAAGCTCAAGGCCACCGTGGTGGTCTTCACCCGATTTCCGGAGACGATCTTCCAGAAGAGGCTCGTATTCGATGGGGTCGTCGTGTCGAACCGGATCGAGCTAGAGGTGGTCAAGCTGAACTGCTCGTTGCCCTGGGTCACACCGTCGGGAGTGTCGACGGGCCGGATGGTGTAGAAGTACTGCCCGTCAGCCGAGCCATCAGAGGCCAGGAGTAACCCGGGAGCGCTGGAGGGATCGCTGCCGATGTAGATGTTCGAGCTGGTGGCGTCCAGGGTGGAGATCCGTGAACTGGTGGTGTAGTCCTCGGAGGCCGGCGTGCCCAGATTCCGCTGCAGGCGGAACACGTGATAGACGCCGGGTCCAGAAATGTCACCATCGAAGACGTCGGGCCATCGGAGGTCGATGGTGGTGGCCGGAGAGATCCGGGCCAGGCTGCCGGACCCGAGCGGGTCGGGAAGAATCACGTCGACGATGACGGGAACCGTCGATCCGAGAGTGACATTGGCCGCCTGGTCCGTTGCTCTCGGGATGATGTCGATGCTGCCGTTGACCCGGCCGTTCATGGTGGCGATCTGACTCTCGGGCCAACTGAAGTTCCAGGTCCCGGGATTGCCCACCCCGTCACCGGTGATGGTGGTGTACTCGAAGAAGGTCTGCTCCTCGAGGCGGACCTCCAGGTTCGCCGTCGGCAGGAACGGATTCGGCGGAGTACGGCTCAGGCTGCTGACGGTCTCCACGAAGGAGCCGGCGATCGACACGGGGTAGTGAGTCGACAGGAGCATCTTCGTCGACGAGACACCGTCGACAGAGTTCGAGAAGCCCGTGACGGCCACCTGGGGCTTCTCCACATCGACGTGAAGCACGAAGTTACGCTCCGAGCTGAGATTGCCGGCCTCGTCGATCAGCAGTCCGCGGAAGACGTTGTTCTGGCCATCGGGCCAGACCGGGCTGTTGGGCACGATCACCGTGCCCGCAGTGGTGAGAGGGGTGTCCACCACATTATCCGGCGCGTCACCCGGAAGGCCGGTGGTGAAGGTGTGGCTGAAGCCGGCGAGGCGAATTCCCGAGAATCCAGGCCCCTGGACATCGGCGTCGGTTCCACTCAGGTGGTAGTCGAAGAGGTTCGTGCTGAGCCAGGTGTTCGCGTCGGATGTCACATCAACGCCCGTATCCCGTCGTTTCACGATCAGGGACTCGAAGGTGGGCGGCGTCGTATCGATGGTGATGGCGAAGATGGTCCGCAATGGGCCCAGGTTGGTGAGCTTGTCCCGGGCCGCCAGCGAGAAGGCGACAAACTTGGACTCCGGTGGAATATCGAGGATCACTGACGGCGTGGAAGTGGTCTGGTTCGAGCCTCCGTCCAGAGCCGTCCAGCCGTAGACCCACCGTCCGGTCTGGTTGTCGTCCAGGCCGATACCGTGCCCGTCGGTCATGGCCGTCTGCACATCGTTCCACTCGATCTTCACCAGGAAGGAGTTGGTCGGCGGGAAGCTCTGACCGAAGGAGGAGACCGTGATGGGAGCGCCGAAGTTGTTCGGATCCAGCTTGTTGCCCGTGACGGTGACATCAAACTCGGAGATCCCGTCTCCAGCGGGGTCCGTGTACTGGAAGACCAGTTCATCGGCCTCCACCACGGGGTCCAGGGCCTCCGTCAACGGCAAGGTCCCGGTGATGCTCGTCAGGGTCTTCACGGTCTGACCCCGGAGCTTCAACTCGGCGCCTCCGAAGTTCTGGGGATTTCGGATCGGATTGAGGAACTCCACCCGGTTCACGAACTTCGTCGTCTGCAGGGAGAACGAAACGCTGTGAGAGCCGTCGGAATCGGCCTCGTGTAGCGACGAAATGACCGGCGTGGACTCCGCATACCGGATCGTGAGGTTCAGGTTGTCAGTCGTGGTCAGGGTCGGCCCCGTCGTATCGAGGAAGAACGTGGTGGTGGTCGAACTGTCGACGACGCTGCCGAGACCCACCTGATCCACGGCCTTCAGGGCCAGGGTCTTGGGACCGTCAACTCCAAGACTCGGCACGGGGACGGTCGTGTTCCGGGACAGCTCGAACTTCGACTCCACCGGACCGACGAGGCCGATGTCCGGTGTCTGGGTGCCCAGGGCCGCCGTGGTGATCGTCGTCGGCGTGACGGCGTCGGGCTCCGGCGCCGTCGTTCCGCCGGCCAGGGAGAAGTTGGTGCCGAAGATGCCCGAACCGGAGGTGCTGGGCGGCACCACCGTCGAGAGGCGGGCGAAGTCCGTTGCCCTCCAGGTGAAGACCGGAGTTGTCTCGTTGGTCCAGGTCACACCACCGGCCGCCGTGGTCCTCCGGGTGATCACCGTACCCAGGTCGTCATCGGCGCTGGCCAAGCCCCACCCGAGCTGATCCAGGATCGGCTGCGTCGTGTCGTAGAGCAGCGGCGAGGTCGTGTTGTCCGAGGGGCGCTCATTACCCGGGATGTCCACGGGGCGGACAGTGAAGAAGTAGGTGCCATCCTTCGTCCCGTCCTCGGGCAGGGAATCGGGCCTATTCAGGGGCTGGGTGCCGGCATACAGGTTTGTGGAGCCCGCCGGCGTCGCCGCTGTGGTCGCCACCTTGCTACCCAGACTTCCCTCCGTGCTGCTCCGGTAAACCCGGAAGGTCCCTGGGCCTGAGGGATCCGTTCCAAAGGTGTCAGGCCAGAGGACCTGGATCGCCTTAGTCGGCGTCGGGGTGAAGATCGACACCACCGGGTCCGGCAACACGGTGTCGATGAAGACCGCCACGGTGGTGGAGAGGGTCAGATTGCCCGCCTGATCCGTGGCGCTCGCCAAGAGCGTCACGGGTATAGAGTTCAACACCGGATCGACCCACTCGTAGATCCAGCTCTCGTTGATTCCCTGACCCAGGGGACTGCCGGTGATGGTGGTGTGCCGATCGAAGGCCTTCACGGAGTCCGACGAAGGGTTGGTGCTGATCCTCAGATCCGCCGCCGTCGGTTGCGGGTCCGCAGAGGGATCGAGGCTGGAGATGGTCTCCGTGAAGGTCCCTGTCAGAGTCAGTATCCGGTCGACCCCCGTGAAGTGCGTCTCCAGGAGCGTCCGTCCACTGGCCACCAGGTCCAGGGCGATCTCCGGCGGGGTGATCGCCACGGCCGGGAACTCCGTATCGATATTCAGGACGAAGGTCTTCTCCGCCGAAGGGTTGCCGGCCTTATCGATCAGGATCAACCGGAGTATCCGGCCTTCTCCGCCAGGGGTGCTCCAGGATGTGGTGACCGCCGCGACACCCGCCGAGTGGCCGTCGCCAGGCTCCACCGTGTCGAGCTGGGTGTCCGGGAAAGTACCGATCCCGTCGTCGGCGAAGGTGTAGCTGAAGCCATTGAGCTGGATTCCCTGGAAGTCGCCACAGGAGATGCTCGTATCCGTTCCGGCGAATGCGTATCGCACCACATTGGTCGAGAGCCAGTTTCCTTCCAGGGAGCTGACATCGGTCTCGCCGGAAGGATCGATACGGAACGCCTGGAGTGTCTCCACCGTGGGAGGGATCTGGTCCAGTGAGAGGCCGAAGAGGAAATCGAAGAACCCTCGGTTGGTGAGCTTGTCCCTGCTGGCGAGCTCGAAGAGGTTGCAAGTACTTCCTGCCGGCAGGGGAAGCACGGCCCTGTCCACGCTGATGTCCTGCGGGGCGTTGCCGGCCGTCGAGGTCCAGGTGTAGGCCCAGCGATCTTCCTGCTTGTCCTCGAGACCGACACCGTGGCCGTCGGTATAGGAGGACTCGATCGGGTCCCACCTGGCCTCGATGGAGAGGGCGTTGGTCGGAGGCAGATTCGTTCCCACACTGACAAGCTGGCCCGCAAGG
>JAJFLN010000588.1 GCA_021772705.1 Candidatus Cloacimonadota bacterium
ATAGTAGGACGAACGGATCGGGAAAACTCGGCCATTCAGTCGTCCTGGATGCGGGCATCCATAGTAGGACGAACGGACCGGGAAAACTCGGCCATTCAGTCGTCCTGGATGCGGGCATCCTAGAGTAGGCGAACGGGGGAAAACTTCGTTGTCTACCAGCCGCCGTGGTTCTTGCAACCGTCGGAGCAATCACTGTCGAAGGTGTCGGGCAGCTTCTCGTAGGCGTGCAGGTGCTGCTCGGATCTCTCGGGCACGTAAGTGGTTCGATGCCGATAGTGATGCCGGGTCTGTTCCCGGACCAGGTTGTGGTGAACCCTCACGTTCTGGACTCTGACACGCTGCTCGATGTCGTGAACCACGTGGTGAACCCGGTCCTGCCGGTGGTAGACGTGCTGCACGTTCCGGATGACGCGAGGAATGACCTGATGGACTTGGTGGGTATCCTCGAACCGGTGCACGTCCGCCCCTGGGGCATGACTCACTGTCTCCGTGTAGGGCGGCAGAGAGTCGCAGCACCCTCCGGCTGCGCTGTGCACATGGCCTCCGGATGAGGAGCCGTAGAAATAGCCAGCGGGAGTCCAGGCGGTCACCGGCCCGGGCGCAACCATCAAGAGCACGGCTGCAGCCAGGATCCTTCTGGTCCATCGAGTATTCAATTTTCTCCTCCTCCGGTCTCGCAGGGCTCTACCGGCCGTGCTTTTCTCTGCCTCCGTCGTTAAGACAGGGGCAGCCAGAGGTCAACTCGTCACTTGCCTTCCTGAACGACGATCCGAAGCTGACTCGATGTGAGGAGGTCACACTATCTCGGCGACCCGTGCCGCAGGTCACCGATACCTCCGGCTACACGCTGTTATCGTGCCGCCCGGTGATAGCATGTTCAATTCTTCGCGACACACAGTCTTTCTGGTTCTCTCACTCCTGGTCGTTCTGGGCGGCGGACTTCTGTCCCTGCTCTCGGGAGTCCAGGCACCTCTCGACGTCTCCGTCGACGGGTATCGGATCGACGCAGCCTTCCGATACACGACGATCCTGATCACGGGCTACTTCCTGGCCGTCATCGGGATCATGTGCTACTGCCTGGCCCGGTTCCAGTCCCGGCCCGGCCACAAGGCGCTCTATACCCACGGGGATCGGCCCGTTCATCTGGTGATCAGCCTGATGCTGGCCATGCTGGTCTTCTCGACGGTGGACCTCAAGTTGATCCGCTCCTCCGTGAAGGACGTGAAGGAAGCCTTCTGGAACTTCCCGACCGGCGACGATGTGGTGCGAGTCGAGGTCATCGGGAAGCAGTTCGAATGGCTCTTCCGGTACCCGGGACCGGACGGCAAGTTCGACACGGCTGACGACGTGGCCCAGAACGGTGTCCTCCAGGTGCCGGTGAACCGGAAGATCCATCTGAGGCTTCGCTCCCAGGACGTGATCCACAGTCTGTTCCTCCCCAACGCCAGAGTGAAGATCGACGTGATTCCGGGACGGACCAACGAGCTGTGGTTCCAGCTGACCCAGACGGGCAAGTTCGAAATGGCCTGCGCCGAGCTCTGCGGCCTCGGACACTACCGGATGCGGGGCTGGCTGGAGATCCAGACACAGGAACAGTTCGATGCGTTCATCGAAGAGGAGGCCGAGATCTCGCTCGAGGACTACGACCCCGACGATGATGAATACAACTGGGGATGGAAGTGGGAGGATCGATGAGCAACGAAGAACAGACCGGTCATGAACCGGGCAACTTCCTGAGCCGGTACATCTTCTCCCAGGATCACAAGGTCATCGGAGCCCAGTTCCTCTTCTATGGCCTCTTCTTCCTCGCCGTCGGCGGGCTTCTGGCCCTCCTGATCCGATGGCAGATCGCCATGCCCGGCCAACCGATACCGGTGGTGGGCAAGTTCCTGTTCCCCTCCCTCAACGGCGCGATCCCCCCCGAGGGCTACACCATGATCATCACCATGCACGGGACGATCATGATCTTCTTCGCCATCACACCCATGCTCATCGGTGCCTACGGGAACTTCTGCATTCCATTGATGATCGGCGCCGGCGACATGGCCTTCCCGTTCTTGAACATGCTCTCCTTCTGGGTGATGTTCCTGTCGGGAGGCATCCTGTTCGGCTCCTTCTTCGTCCCAGGTGGCGCTGCTGCCGCCGGCTGGACGGCCTACCCCCCCTTGAGCACCAACGTGGGCACACCCGGGCTGGGGCAGACCCTCTGGTGCGTCAGCCTCTTCCTCGCCGGGGCGTCGACGTTGATGGGGGCCATCAACTACACGACCACGATCATCATGATGCGGGCACCCGGGATGGGCTTCTTCCGCATGCCCCTCACGATCTGGGGCATGTTCCTCGCCTCGGTCCTGAACGCCCTCTTCGTACCCGTCATCGCCGCCGCCATCCTGATGCTCTTCCTGGACCGGGTGGCCGACACGGGGTTCTTCATCGCCGGAGCAACCGCAACGGCCGGGTCCGGAGACCCCCTCCTGTTCCAGCACCTCTTCTGGATCTTCGGACACCCGGAGGTCTACATCTTGATCCTCCCGGCCTGGGGTATCGTCTCGGACTTGCTGGCCATCTTCTCCCGAAAGCCCGCCTTCGGCTATCGGGCCACGGCGCTGTCCATGAGCACCATCGTGGTCCTCTCAACCATCGTCTACGGCCACCACATGTTCACCGTGGGCTTGAGCCCGGGACTGGGCCAGGCCTTCATGACCCTCACCATGCTCATCAGCATCCCTTCCGCCATTCTGTTCCTCAACTGGCTGGGAACCCTCTGGCGAGGAGCCATCCGTCTCGAGCCCCCCATGCTGTTCGCCCTCGGCGTGGTCTTCGTCTTCGGAATGGGCGGCCTGACAGGCCTCTACCTGGGAGCCATCACCACCGACATCTACCTCCACGACACGGCCTTCGTCGTGGGCCACTTCCACTACACCATGGCCGCCTCCGTCCTGTTCGGAAGCTTCGCCGCCATCTACTTCTGGTTCCCCAAGATGTTCGGCCGCCGGCTGGATCAGAACCTGGCCGCGTTCCATTTCTGGTTCACCTTCGTCCCCCTCAACCTGGTCTTCTTCCCCATGCTCGTCCTGGGCCACGCCGGCATGCCCAGGCGGCTGTATGATCCCGCGACCTACGAGTACCTGAGGCAATTCAAGCCCTACACGCAGCTGATCACCTTCGCCGCCCTGGTGATGGGACTGGCCCAGATCGTCTTCGTCTACAACCTCATCCGGAGCGCCCTCAAGGGTCCCCAGGCAGAGAGGAACCCCTGGGAGGCCACCACCCTGGAATGGTCCGCCGCGTCACCTCCGCCTCACGGCAACTTCCCGACCGCGCCCAGCGTCTTCAGAGGACCCCACGAGCACAGCCGGCCAGACATGGCAGACAGAGACTGGCTGGGGCAATGGGAGGACGGCTTCCCGGATCGGGCCGAGGACTCGGCTCCCCTGGCATCCACCGAGCCGGCTGCATCCTGATTCCATGGCTGATACTCCAGGCAGGCCCAGCACGCCGGCTCCTCGAGACGAAACGAATCAGGAGCTGATCGCCACCGTCGGCATGTGGATATTCCTCGCCTCTGCCAGCGTGCTCTTCGGCTCCCTGGTCCTCAGCTACGCCCTCCTCAGAAGCCAGCAACCCTCCTGGCCCCCCCCCGGGGCTCCCGCTCCCCCCACGGCGCTGGCCCTGTTCTCCACCCTGGTCCTGATCGCCTCGAGCTGTACATTCATCTCTGCTCAGTCCCGCAGCAAGAGGTCCGAATCGGGAACATCGATGCAGCTGGCCA
>JAJFLN010000589.1 GCA_021772705.1 Candidatus Cloacimonadota bacterium
GGACGAGCAGGATGTGAAGCTCAGGCAGGCAGGGATCCATTCGGGAGAACCGGGTAAGGCAAGGCCTCTGGAGACCTCAGAGGCACAGGCTTCTTCGAAGCGACGGCGGGCACCTTCGGCGGGGAGCATCGGCCGAACCAAGACAACATCGAAAGACGGAAGAACTGTCCGCGATGAGGTGTCAGTCGACGCAACGATGGGACCGGTGACCGGATGAAGCAGGATGAGGATTGCGGAGTCGGAGGCAAGAGAAGAGGCAGGAGTTCTCACGATGCCGAGAGGGGCGGGGTGAGAGTGGCAAGCAATTCGGCGCGCCGAGGGGTTGGACGTGGAAGTGCCGGAGAACGGCGCAACCTGACGCCATAGGAGAACTGGAATGGGAGTGCTACAGTGGCGAGAACGTAGACATAGACAGGACGAGCAAAAAGAATGATAACGTCAGAATCAGCTGCGAGGTCAAGGGGCGATGCCGGAGCGAAGCGGAGGTGTCGCCCCGGTCTGGCGCGAGACCTGCGTCAGCAGGTCGAGTGACAGATGAGATCGTCTGCTGCATTCTTCTGTTATCGACTTGCGCTGTCCGCAGCGGTCGCGGTGATGTGGAGGCGTCTCGGTAGTTCTTGTGGATGTACTGACTCGAACGCGAGGGATAGAACACCTTGAAGGCGGATCAGCTACCGAAGGCGGCCGAAGGCCGCGCGAGCCGGGCCCGAAGGGTCCGGCGACGAAGGAAACATACCAAAGCATGCTAGCTTCCCAACCACGGGTACCCCGTTGTGGACTACCGAAGGCTCCAATCGATCCAGCCGGATGAACGTACTCCGTTTTCCTTTCTGGATTTGGAAGACCCCGCTCCTGGACACGTCGCCGCCTGGCGACGACGAGCGCGCCACCCTTGCAAGTCGGAGGTCTCCAATACTCGGTGGGCAATGCTGTAGACATCGTCCGGTCACGTTTCCTTCTTCTTGGGAACTAGCCGAATCGCAAGATCGTGCATTGTCCCCGTGCCGAGGTCAAGTAGGAGGAGGCCATTCGGCTTGGTTGGCATAGCAAGAGTGGACCCAAGCAAGTCCGCGGCATCCGCTGCAAGGTAGCCGGGAAGTTTCAGAAGAGTAAGAGTTGAGTCGCGGGAGTAGTATACAATCGGATGTATGAACCCAAAAATACGCAACACTCGATACGGCGAGTTACGATGCCGTACGATGCTCACGTCGTCGAGTGGAAAGTTCTGAGCCTGCAGCTCGATCTGAGCAAGCGTTCGACCCACACTTGAGTACAGGCGCAGAAGCGGTTTGCCATCGGCTCGAAGTATGATGGCTGCAATGTCGCCGACGGGTCCTAGAAAGAAGCCCTTAACAAGGGTCTCTGACGGCGGCAGAAATACAGCGGATCGCGGGTTGCCAGCGCGAGTGAGCACTTGCATGGTCCGAGAGTCCACCTGGCTGAGGATTGTGCGATGATCCTCGGATAGAGCCAACAGTTTCGTGCTTGGGGTTGGAGAGGATAGCAACCGCACGGCCGGAGGGTTAGGCTGGAAGGTCAGCAGGGCGCCGGTATTGAAGATGGCTAGGGCATTGGTCACGTCATGGATTCCTTGTAGCCATACCGCTGTATGCTGATGTTCTTTGAACTCGTGGGAGTCGACTGGGCCAAGAGGGATGCATGTAGCATCGGTAGCTAGCTGCCATGCATCAATCGTGGGTCCATAGACGTTATGGAGGATGTAGCGGACACCATTCGGATGTAAGACTTCACTGCGGGTACGCATGGAATCGGTCGGAGGAGTAGGGATGGGTAAGGTCTTGGCTGTCTCGAGATCGTAGACCAAGGTCTGTAGGCGTCGAGGGTGGATTGAAGGCGGGAGTGCGGAGGTAGATACGGCGTGAACGCGACCGACGCGAGAATCGAGTTCCGAGAATGGATACAGAATAGGATGGGCATCCCCTGTGGTTAGGTCTACTTGCAAGGGGGTACCGTACTGAGGCGGGGAGAAGACCGCCCACTGCGGCGGCCGGACAGTTGTGACAACGACAGCAGATCGTGCAGTGGTGTCGAGGGTCACGGAGTGGACCCTGGACACGGAGGCGTGGATCAGCGAGCGCTCAGATACGGCTGAGACAGCTACTGTAGCAAGCACAATCGCAACAGGGATGATAGCCGGGAGGTAGAGGTGGCGATGACGCGGCTTCCGTGGGCAAGTACGGGACGGCGAGAGTGTGAGGAGAAGAATAGGCAGGGCTGACAAGAATAGGGCGCGCCAGGAGGAAGGCAGGATGTGCCATGGATTGTGGGAGAGCGCCCTGAATCTGTGGCGGTAGACTCCGTCTCTAACGTCCGCGTGATGGGATCCGTGGATGAGGTCGGCGAGGTCACACAACGGACGCAGGATTGGCCACGACCCATCGGGTTGCGGATACGGGGCAAGGGTCGCTAGGTAAACGACAAGCAGGCCGGTTGAAAGGCCCAAGAGGAGCGAGAGTCGTAAACTAGAGTGGCGCTGCATCGAGGAGAGGTCTCGCCAGTGAGTAGTGCCCATGCGAGGGCGCGAAGGAACGCGAGCGAAGAGGTTGACGGCAGAGGGCAACGAGGAGAATGTTACCACAGCAGACGGATTTCATCTGTCACGCCGGTTCATGGCGTAACTGGTGCGGCAGACCGGGCGACGACTACGTCATAGCCCTTGAGCCCGCAGCTGATGCCAGAAGATATCAGGAGGCAGAGCGGAGCTGTGGCGCTGCTTCCCTGGGTCAGGCCACGGAGTAGGCCTGACCCAGGCAGGCTTCTGGGCGAAAGAACCCCGCCGAACCTGACCTCTGGTAGCAAGGTCGATAACG
>JAJFLN010000590.1 GCA_021772705.1 Candidatus Cloacimonadota bacterium
GGAAGCTCCAACCGTGCTGATAGACCAGGCGACCGCCCATCTCCGCGCTGGCATTCTCGAGCCAGTAGGAGAGGCCAAACGCCTGGAGCGCACCGATGACAATGGTGCCATACCGGGTGTACTGGCTGATCTTCTTGCGGCCTTCCTCGCCCTCTTCCTTGGCCAGATGTTCCAGGCTGGGGATGACGTACACCAGCAGCTGCATGATGATGCTGGCGTTGATGTAGGGCGCGATGCCGAGAGCGAAGACGCTGAACCGGGCCAGCGCCCCACCGGAGAAGAGGTTGAAGAACCCGATGATGCCACCGGTCTGGGACTGGAAGAACTTGGCCAGCTCGGCGGGATCGACGCCAGGTGTCGGGATCTGACTCCCGAGCCTGAAGACAAGAACCATTCCGAAAGTGAAGAGGATGCGATTGCGCAGCTCTCCAATCTTGAACGCGTTGCCTAGGGTCTGGATCAACTCTCGATCACCTCAGCGGTGCCGCCAGCAGCCTGGATCTTCTCCTGGGCCGAACGGCTGAACTTGTGCGCGCGGATCGTCACGCCCTTGGGCGCGTCTCCCGTTCCCAGAACCTTGACTCGCTTCGTGCTCGCCTTGACGATGCCCTTCTGCTGCAGCCAGTCCATATCGACCTTGGTCCCAGCCTCCACATCGGCCAGTGTCACCAAGTTGATCGGGTGGAACTCGATCCGGAATTTGTTGTGGAACCCGCGCTTTGGCAGGCGCCGAGCCAGGGGCATCTGACCGCCCTCGAACCCGGGCCGCACTCCGCCGCCGGAACGGGAATTCTGCCCCTTCTGACCCCGGCCACAAGTCTTTCCGACGCCAGAACTCTGGCCTCGGCCCTTGCGCTTGGTGCTCTTTCGGGCTCCCTTGGGGAACTTGAACGTATTCAATGTAAGTGTCATGGCTTCATCTGCCCCATTCACGTAGCTCCCAGGCGATGGTCGGAACTGAGAGCAGGCATTATATCCGACACTGATCGGAAAGTAAATAGAATGATGAGCTCCTGTGGGGTCTGCCGGCCCGACCGGACCGGGCCATAACCCTGGAACTAGCCGTCGATCTCCCGGACTTCCAGGAGGTGTTGAACCTTCCGGATCATGCCGAGGATGGACGGGTGGGGCGACTTGGTCACAGTCTGCAATCGACGCTTGAGCCCCAGTGCTCGGACGGTCCGCTCTTGCTCGTCGGTGGTGCCGACCGTACCTCGCTTCAGCGTGATCTCCAGTTTCTTTGCCATTTGTCTATCTCCTGTGCCGGCGAGGCCCGGTCAAGGGCCTCCTCCGGGATGAACTTGCTCAGGCGGACTGGCTGCCCTCGAAGAGAGCCTGCATCGTGATTCCACGTATCGCCGCCACGTCCTCGGCTCGCTTCAGCTGCGAGAGGCCATTCATGGTGGCCTTCAAGACGTTGACGGGGTTGGCGCTACCCAGGGACTTGCCCAGGACGTCCTTGATTCCGGAGGCCTCGATGACGGCTCTAACCGAGCCACCGGCGATGACGCCTGTACCGGGTGAAGCAGGTTTGAGCATCACCCGCGCCGTGCCGTATCGACCGATCACCTCGAAGGGGATGGTGCCCTTGACGATGGGGACATTGATCATGGATCGTTTGGCCCGTTCGATGGCCTTCCGGACAGCGTCAGGCACGAGCTTGGCCTTGCCCATGGCGATGCCAACCTGTCCCTTGCCGTCGCCAGCGACGGCAAGGACGGCAAAGCCGAAGCGGCGGCCACCCTTGACAACCTTTGCGGTCCGGTTGATTCGAACGACCTTCTCGACGGTACCGTCATCGGATTCCTGTCTGGAACCGAAGAAACCGCTGGGTCTACCTCTAGCCATGATTGAATTCTCCTTGGTATCAGAAGTGCAGTCCGCCGGCGCGGGCGCTGTCAGCCAGTGCCTTGATTGCTCCAGTGTAGGGAGCTCCACCCCGGTCGAAAACTACGCTCTCGACCTTTCTCTGCTTGGCCCGATCGGCGATGGCAGTGCCAACAGCCTTGGCCAACTCCATACCCTTGGCCTTCTCGTTGGCCTTTCGAATCTCCGGTGTGAGACTCGAGACTCCCGTCAGTGTCTGGGAGTTGGTGTCATCCACGAGCTGGGCATAGATGTGCTTGTTGCTCCTGAAGACCACGAGTCGAGGGCGCTCGGCGGTCCCTGACAGCTTACGCCTGAGGCGAGCGTGCCTGACAGCCTTCATTCCGCTTCGGTTCTTGATATCTGACATAGCTATTGAACTCCTCGGCCGGTCGAGGCGGTGCCGGCCGCCAGGGCCCGGTGGGCCTAGCGGTGGCGCCCCGAAACCGGACTACGCGCCGACCTTCTTGCCGACCTTGGTCTTGACCCGCTCGTCGTGGTAGCGGATGCCCTTGCCCTTGTAGGGCTCCGGGGGCCGAATCCGTCGCACCTGGGCGCAGAACTCTCCCAGACGCTGTTTGCTGGCTCCCGTAATGGTGACGCTGTCACCCTTCTTGGAACACTCCACGGTCATCCCTTTCGGGATGGCCATCTCGACCGGGTTCGAATAGCCCACGTTCAGGACGAGGTTCTTACCCTCGGTCTTGGCACGGTACCCCACGCCGATGAGGGTGAGTTTTCGTTCGAACTCCTTGGAGACTCCATGGACCATGTTGGCCACCAGGGACCGCATCAGGCCATGAGACGCCCGGGTCTGGGCCTGATCGTTCTCACGCGTGACGGAGAGCATCCCGTCGGCTTGACCGATCAGAATCCCCGGTTGCATTCGCTCCGACAGGACGCCTTTCGGGCCCTTGACGGAGACCTCTTCCTTTCCAACCGTGACGGTTACCCCACTGGGGACTTCCACGGGCAGCTTTCCAATCCTCGACATCGTTCACATCTCCTGGAAATCACCAGACGTAACAGAGGACCTCTCCTCCGATGCCTACCTTGCGCGAGAGCTTGTCAGTCATGACGCCCTTGGATGTGGAGAGGATGGCGATGCCAAGCCCTCCAAGCACCTTGGGGATGCCGTCACGCTGGACGTAGACGCGCAGGCCAGGCCGGCTGATGCGTTTCAGGCCATTGAGTGCACGGATCCGGTTGGGCGTGTACTTCAATTGAAGCCTGAGGGTGGGGTGGTTGTCTTCCGTAACGACCTTGAATTCCTTGATGAAGCCTTCGAGTTTCAAGATTTCTGCAATCTTGATCTTCAGCTTCGAGGAAGGCATGTCGACGGTCGTCTTGAAGACCCTGTTCGCGTTGCGAACCCGGGTCAGCATATCGGCGATGGGATCACTCATGCTCATCTTGAATTCGTTCCTCCCTCTACCAGCTGGACTTGACGACGCCCGGGATCATTCCCGAAGACGCCAGATCACGGAAGCAAATGCGACAGATTGCGAACTTCCGCATGTACGCCCTTGGCCGGCCGCAGAGATTGCAGCGGTTGTAGCCCCGGACTGGGAATTTCGGCTTCCTGGCCCACTTGGCGATAAGTCCTTTCTTGGCCACTCGCTTTCCTCCTTAGGCCTTGCGGAACGGCAATCCCAGAAGCTTCAGGAATTCCATCGCTTCAATGTCGTTCGTGGCCGTGGTCACGATCGAGATGTTCATGCCACGCATGCGCTCGACCTTATCGTATTTCAATTCCGGGAAAATCAGTTGTTCCTTGACGCCAAGGTTGTAGTTACCTCGGCCATCGAAGGCTTTCTCGCTCACACCTCGGAAGTCACGAACCCGGGGCAAGGCGATGCTGATCAGCTTGTCCAGGAAAGCCCACATTCGCTCACGTCTCAGCGTGACGAAGCAACCCACCGGGTTTCCTTCGCGCAACTTGAAGTTGGCGATGGACTTCTTTGCCCGGGTCATAACAGGCTTCTGTCCTGAGATCTGCGTCAGCTCGTCGACACTCATGTCCAGGAACTTGGCGTTCTCCCGAGCATCGCCAACACCAATGTTGACGACGACCTTCTCGAGCCGCGGAACCTGCATCGAGTTCTTGTACTCGAACTTGTCCGTCAGCTGCTGGCGAATCTCGCCATGATATCGCTGTTGTAGTCGTTCCATCTCACTTCTCTCCTGATTGGACTTGGTTCAGATTGCCCAAGGGCACCATCGGATCAAGTCTGATCGATCTGCTCGTCACACTTCTTGCAGACCCGGACCCTCTTTTCGTCGATCACCTCGCGCTTGAACCGGGTTGCCTCCTTGCAGCGGGGACAAACCAGCATCACATTCGAGATATGAAGAGGGTTCTCCTTTTCGATGATGCCGCCCTTCTGGAGCCGCTGGGACGGACGCTGATGGCGCTTCACGATGTTGATGCGCTCCACCATCACCCGCTCGGTGTCGGGATAGACCAGCATGATTCGGCCAGTCCGGCCCTTGTCCTTACCTGCAATCACCTTCACGGTGTCACCCTTCCGAACCGGCATATGCCGGAACTTCAGGGCCTCCTGGGCTCGGCGGCGAGCCACGCGACGATTCCTACGTATCTGTCCTGTCAACATGATGCCAACTCCTCACAACACCTCGGGGGCCAGCGAGATAATCTTCATGTAGTTCTTTCCGCGCAGCTCTCGAGCCACGGGTCCGAACACGCGGGTCCCTACAGGGTTGTTGTCATCCTTGATGATCACTGCGGCGTTGTCGTCGAAGCGAATTTCCGAGCCGTCCTTGCGACGGATACCAAACCGGGTCCGGACGATGACCGCCTTGACCTTGTCCTTCTTCTTGACGGTGCCGCCGGGAATGGCTTCTTTGATAGAGCACTTCACGACGTCACCCACCCGGGCGTATCGTCGGCGGGTTCCCCCGAGAATGGCGAAGACAGTCATCTTCTTCGCCCCCGAGTTGTCGGCCACCTTCAGTCTCGTATTAAGAGGTACCATGGGTTCTTCCTCTCAGCTTGCGGTCCAGTTACTGTGCCTTCTTCACGATGCGGTAAACGAGCCAACGCTTCCGCTTTGACAGCGGACGGCTCGGGGTGATCTCCACCACGTCGCCGACGGTGCAGCTGTTCTGCTCATCGTGAGCCAGGTACTTCTTGTGCCTCTTCATCGTCTTCTTGTAGAGCGGATGCTTCTTGATTCGCTCCACCCGGACCACTGCTGTCTTCTCCATGTCCGTACTGACCACGGCGCCTGTCAGGGTCTTGGGCTTCGGGCTCTCAACGCCCTTGCTCGTCTCTGTCATGATTCACTGCCTCCACTGGCTACCTGGGCCTGCTGCTGCTTCTGGTGCATGATGGTCAGGATCCTGGCCAGGTCCTTCCGGACCGCCTTGATCCTGGAGAACTTCTCGAGCTGCCCCGTCGCGAGCTGGAAGCGCAGATTGAAGAGTTCGTCTTTGAAACCACGGTACTTGTCTGCGAGCTCTTCCTCTGTCAGATCTCTCATTTGATTCGCTCTCATACGACTCCACCCCCGATCATCTCGCGGCTGATGAACTTGGTCTTCACGCAGAGCTTGTGACCTGCCAGCCTCAAGGCCTCGCGGGCGACATCTTCTTCGACTCCGCCGACCTCGTACATGATCGTCCCGGCTCGAACGACGGCGATCCATCCTTCGGGCGAACCCTTTCCTCCACCCATCCGGGTTTCAGCGGGCTTTCGGGTCTCGGCCTGGTGAGGGAAAATCCGAATCCAGACCTTGCCGCCGCGCTTCATGCGGCGAGCAATACTGACGCGAGCTGCTTCGATCTGACGATTGGAGATCCAGCCCGACTCCATTGCCTGCAAGCCGAATTCGCCAAAGGCGATGTGGCCCCCTGATTGGGCCTTGCCTCTGGGCTTCAGCTTGAAAGGCTTCCTGAATTTTGTTCGTTTGGGCATCAACATGGTGTCCGTTCCTCCTACTTCGAAGCCTGGCCTGCGCCCTTCTTCGCTTCCGGGAGCACCTCGCCTCGGAACACCCACGTCTTCACGCCGATGGTTCCGAAGTTGGTACGAGCCTCGGCAAATCCGTAGTCAATGTCGGCCCGGAGAGTGTGCAGGGGGACGCGTCCCTCCTTGTTCCACTCAACGCGGCTCATTTCGCCACCACCCAGACGGCCGGCGACCATGACCTTGATTCCCTTCACACCCATCTTGCGTGCCCTGGTGATGGCCTGCTTGATGGCGCGACGGAATGCGATCCGCTTCTCGAGCTGGAACGCGATGCTCTCGGCGACTAGCCTGGCATTGGTGGCGAAGTCCTTCACTTCCTTCACGTTCAGGAAGACCTGCTTCTTCTCCATCGTCTCCAGTTCGCGACGCAGGGCCTCCACGTCGGAGCCGCCTCGGCCGATGATGATGCCCGGTTTGGCGGTGAAGATCGACACCTTGACGCTCTTGTCAGTCTTGCGCTCGATGAAGATGCTGGAGATGCCAGACTCCTCGAGTCGCTTGGCGGACTTCTTATCCGGACGTCTGCCTCGGTCGCCCTTCTTCCGGGCCAGGTCCTTCTCGAACTTCCTCTTCACGAAATCGTGGACCCGCTTGCGGATCGCCACGTCGGCGAGCAGGAAGTCAGAGAAGCCCTTCTCAGCGTACCAGGTGGAGTTCCACCCACGGATGACGCCGACCCGGAAGCCGATTGGATTTACTTTCTGACCCATCTCGTCTCCTCCTGTCAGGACCGCTCGGCCACGACGATAGTGGTTTGGCAAGTCCGCTTGTTGATCCGGTCGGCCCGTCCTCGAGCCCGAGGGGAAATCCGCTTCATCGTCGGTCCCTCGTCAACCAGTATTGTCTTCACGTACAGATCCTCTGGCTTCAGTTTGTTGCAGTCCTCAGCGTTGGCCAAGGCGCTCTTCAGAAGCTTCAGAATCGAGACAGCCGCCTTCTTGCGGGTGTCTCTGAGGACCACCAGCGCGCGAGGTGCGGGCAGTCCGCGGATCATATCTGCCACCAACCGGCCCTTGCGAGCGCTATACCGCAGGAACTTCACCGTTGCTCTTGATTCGCTCATCGCTCACCTACTTCTTCAGCGACACCGTGCGCTCGCCCTTGGAGCTGCCGGCATGGCCTCGGAATGTCCGGGTCGGGGCGAACTCGCCGAGCTTGTGCCCGACCATGTTCTCCGTGAGAAAGACCGGTACGTGCTTGCGGCCGTTATGAACCGCAATCGTGTGACCCACCATCTCGGGGTAAACCGTCGATGACCGGGACCAGGTCTTCAGGACCACCTTCTTCTTCTCTCGATTCAGCTGTTCGACTCTCTGCAGCAGTTTGGGGTCGACGAAAGGAGCCTTGCGCAGCTTTTCGCCAGTCTCGTTGTCATTCATTTGGATTACTTCTCCCTCCTGCTGCGAGCGATCAGTCGATCGCTGTACTTCTTGCGTTTCCGTGTGCGGTAGCCCTTGGCCGGCTGCCCCCAGGGTGACTGCGGATGTTTGCCACCCTTGGATTTGCCTTCTCCACCGCCGAGGGGATGGTCACAGGGGTTGCGGACCATACCACGGGTCAGGGGCCGGATGCCAAGCCAACGTGAGCGGCCAGCCTTGCCCCAGTTCTCCAGGTTGTGGTCCGAGTTGCCCACTTCGCCGATGGTCGCCCGGCATTTGACGGGAATCCGACGCAGCTCGCCTGACGGCATCCGGAGGAGAGCCATGTCTCCTTCCTTTGCCATCAACCGCGCGGAGGCCCCGGCGGACCGGGCCATCTGACCACCCTTTCCAGGTTTGATCTCGATGTTGTGCACCGTCGTGCCGTCGGGCATGGACTGGAGCTGCATCGAGTTTCCGAGAACGATCTCGGCGGCGTCGGCGGCGACCACCACATCTCCATCCTTCAACCCCTTCGGGGCCAGGATGTAGCGTCGCTCTCCATCGCTGTACTGAAGCAGCGCCAGGAAGGCCGAGCGATTCGGGTCGTACTCGATACCGACCACCCGGGCAGGCACATCGAACTTGTTGCGCTTGAAGTCGATGATGCGGAGCATCCGCTTGTGACCACCACCTCGGTGACGACTGGTGATGGTACCGGAATTGTTCCGGCCTCCAGTGCGACGCTTCGGCTTGAGCAGGGCCTTCTCCGGCTTCTGCTTCGTGATTGCGTCCTTCTTGACAATCTCCATCGTCCGTCGCGATGGAGTGTAGGGTTTGAAACTTTTGAGGGGCATCGCGTTTACCTCATACCTTCTCGAAGAAGTCGATGTGCTCACCAGACTCGAGGGTGACGATGGCCTTCTTCCAGTCGCTCGTCATGCCCGAGGTGCGCCCAAGGCGCTTGAACTTCCCGAGCACCTTCTGCATGTTCACTTTCACTACCTTCACCTTGAAGAGCTCCTCGATGGCTCGCTTGACTTCGACCTTCGAAGCGTCAATCCGCACCTTGAAGCGGAACTTGCCTTGTTCATTCTCTGCGTAGCTCTTCTCCGAGACTACCGGCGCCAGGATGATGTCCTGTGAATCTCTACTCACGCTGCGAACACCTCCTCGATCTTCCGGGCGGCGTCCTCGAAGAGCACCACACGCTCGTGCTTCAAAAGGTCATGGGGATTGATTGTCGCGATATGAAGCGTCTTCACGCCGGGGATGTTCCTGGCAGAGCGCTCGAATACGGCATCTCTCTCAGCCAGGATAAACAGGGTTTTGCCCGTCGAGGCCTCCATCTTGGACAGCAATTCAATGACACTCTTGGTCTTGGGAACCTCAAGATTCACCGGGTCAATGACGCTGAGCGCGCCTTGCCGAACCTTGTCGGTGAGGATGGATCTGAGGGCAGCTCGCCTAACCTTCCGAGGAAGGCTCTGTTTGTGATTCGCGCCGTCGGGACCCATCGCCACTCCACCGGTCCTCCAGAGAGGGGATCGAATCGAACCGGCCCGGGCCCGGCCCGTGCCCTTCTGCCTCCAGGGCTTCCTGCCACCACCCCGGACTTCGCTCCGGGTCTTCGTCTTGGGATTGGCCCGCCGTTTGTTGGCAAGCTGTCTCAGGACCGACTCGTACACGGCCTGCGTCTTGATTCGAGAGGCAAACACCTCATCCTTCAATTCGCACTCACCTGCCACGGCGCCGGTGGGATCGAACTTCTTGACACTAACCATTCTGGTTCTCCTCCTCGTGCTGCGGTCAGATGACGGAGACCGTCACATATCCATTGATGGGTCCGGGAACGGCGCCCCGGACGTAGATCAGGTTTCGGTCCGCATCGATCTGAGCCACGGCGAGGTTTCTGACCGTGACCCGGTCGTTGCCCATCCGGCCGGCCATCTTCTTGCCCTTGTCGACTTCGCCTGGGGCGGTCCGGCAACCGATGGCTCCCGGTGCCCGGTGGAAGCCGGAACCGTGTGACCGGGGGCCGCCTCCGAATCCGTGGCGCTTCATGGTGCCCTGAAATCCCTTGCCCTTCGACTTCCCGGTGACCTTCACGAGGGCTACCTTCTGAAACATCTTCACGTCGATGACGTCCCCGACCTGCGGCAGCTTGCCAACCTCGACAGGAGCGAACTCCCGAAGGACTCGCTGGGGGGGGATGTTCAGCTTGGCGAAGCGAGACTTCACCGGCCGCGCGATCTTCTTGCGGGTCAGCTCGTCGAACCCGATCTGCACGGCCTCATAGCCGTCAGTCTCGGGAGTCTTCACCTGAACGACCGGACAGGGTCCGGCCTGGATGACCGTGACCGGCGTCAGGGTGCCGTCCTTGGCGAAGAGCTGGCTCATACCCAACTTCTTCCCGATCAGCCCGTTGATCATTTTGTGTTCCTCCTGTCAGTGACCCGTTCCCCCGGGATCGCGGCTCCGGGAAGAGCCGTTGGATCGTTGGCGGCCCAGGTCAGGGCTCTAGCTCGCTCTATCAGAGCTTGATTTCGATGTTTACTCCTGCCGGCAGGTCCAGATGCATCAAGGCATCCACGGTCTGCTGGCTCGGGTCGTAGACGTCAATCAGACGCTTGTGCGTTCGGATTTCGAACTGCTCTCGAGAGTCCTTGTCCACGAATCGCGACCTCAATACTGTCCACTTCTTGATGCGCGTCGGCAGAGGGATCGGGCCGGCAAGCTTCGCCCCGGTCCTGCGGGCTGCCTCTACGATCTCCTTGGCTGAACGATCCAGGATCCGATGATCGAACGTCTTCAGGTAGATCCGGATCTTTTTCTGCTTCATCTGTTGCCTCCGTACTTCACTTATTTGCTGGCCATGTTCTGACGCCGGGTGTCAGGCCCGGTGGGCTCCGAAACTCTAACCGCGCACTCGCGCGACGATCTCCTCGGCAAGGCTGGCGGGAACAATGTCATAGTGGTCAAACTGCATGCTGTAGTTGGCTCGGCCCTGAGACAGGGAGCGCATCGCCGTGGCATACCCGAAAAGCTTGGCCAGCGGCGCGCAGGCCCTCACGACCTGAACGTGACCTTTCGGCTCCATGCCCAGGATCTGGCCTCTTCGGGAGTTCAGGTCTCCAATGATGTCTCCCATGAACTCCTCCGGAACGATAACTTCCAGCTTCATCACAGGCTCTATGAGAGCGGGTGACGCGTGCTTCATCACGTTCTTCATGCCGATCGATGCGGCGATCCTGAAGGCCATATCCGAGCTGTCCACCTCGTGGTAGCTTCCATCGACGAGGGACACTCGCAAGTCCTTTACGGGATAGCCAGCCATGACACCGGTCTCGAGAGAATCTCGGACACCGTTGCCGATGGCGCTGATGAACTCCTTCGGAATCACACCGCCCTGGATGCGGGATTCAAACTCGAAGCCCTTTCCTCGCGGCATGGGCTCGAGTTCCAGCACCACGTGGCCGTACTGGCCGTGCCCACCAGTCTGCTTGACGTACTTGCCCTCGCCCTTGGCGGCCTTGGTGATGGTTTCGCAGTACGCAACCTGCGGTTTGCCCACCACGGCCTTGACCTTGTGCTCCCGCAGCAGGCGGTCCACGACGACCTCGAGATGGAGCTCCCCCATCCCTCGGATCAGGGTCTGGCCAGTCTCGGAGTCAGTCTTCAGCCGGAGAGAGGGGTCTTCTTCAAGCATCTTGCCCAGGGCCGTCGAAAGCTTCTCCTGATCGGCCTTGGTTGCCGATTCGACTGCGACGTCAATCACGGGCTCGGGGAACTCCATCCGTTCCAGAACGATCGGGTCCGACTCGTCGCAAAGCGTGTCCCCGGTGGAAACCTTCCGGACGCCTACCAGAGCGACGATGTCGCCAGCGATGGCCACCTTGATGTCTTCGCGCTTGTTGGCGTGCATCCGGAGCATGCGGCTGACGCGCTCCTTGGTCCGCTTCACCGAGTTGTAGACATAGGACCCGGCCTTGAGCGTCCCGGAGTAAATCCGGGCATAGGTCAGCTTCCCGACGAATGGGTCGCTCTGAATCTTGAACGCGATGGCGCTCAGCGGCGCGTCGGCGGCGCATTGCCGGGTCAGAGTCTCCTCGGTGTCCGGATCGATGCCGTCCACGGAGGGCACATCGAGAGGCGAGGGGAGATAGTCCGAGACGGCGTCCAGAATAGGCTGAACACCGATGTTCTGCAGCGCCGTACAGGCCAGAACCGGCACACCCTTGGAGGCCAGTGTCGCCTTGCGAATCGACGCAACCAGCATCTCCTCCGTGATCTCCTTGCCGTCCAGGTAGGCCGTGAGCAGATCGTCGTCGTGCTCCGTCAGAGCATCGATCAGGTCGCTGTGCGCCTTCTCGACCTCGGCGACCATGTCCGCCGGGACATCCTCCGTCTCGTACTTGGCTCCCAGCTCGTGACCAATCCATCGGTAGGCCTTGTTCCGGATCACGTCCACAACTCCCGTGAACTTGTCCTCGGCTCCGATGGGAAGCTGGATCACCAAGGGGCACGCCCCGAGACGCTCCCGTAGCTGATTGATGACCATCTGGTAGTCGGCGCCGATCCGGTCCATCTTGTTCACCACGGCAAGCCGGGGAACTTCGTACTTGTTGGCCTGGTGCCAAACGG
>JAJFLN010000060.1 GCA_021772705.1 Candidatus Cloacimonadota bacterium
ACCGGCAAAGAAGACGCCCAGACCGGGTAGGTGGGGGAGTCACCGAAGCCAGGACTGTGCCGGAGAAATCACCTGATTTCGTTTGCGCCAAGAGCCATGTGAACAGGGAACCGGGAGCAGGCAATGGGGAATCAGCATGTCGCCAGCTCATACTTGGCTTTCGAAGGGTTGCTTGCCGGCATCGGTTCTTGGTTGAGATGGATACTGGCCTCCATTTTCCATTGCCTGTTCCCGGTCCCCTGTTGCCTGTTCCCTGTTCGCCCTTCCCCGCCACGCTCCTGGCTGCCTGGCCCCAAGCCGGCGCCGACGCTGAATCCCAGGACCAGGATCAGGATGACCAGGCCGAGGAAGTAGAGCAGCTTCCCTAGTGCCGGTGCCTCCTGTGCGTCTCGGGCCCTGGGGCGAACGGTCAGGATGACCCCGGCTAACAGGAAGACAAGCAGCGCCAGACCCGTGACCTGGCTGACAGCCGGCCATGCGAGGATTTGGGCGAAACTTCGCCTGTCGGCGACCATGAGGAGCCCGATCCCGTTCATGGCGGCATGGCTGGCGATCGAGGGGAGCAGGTTTCCCGAGACCTCGACGAGACAGGCCCAGATGCAGGCGACAGTCATCAGGATGGCCAGAGTCGCTTTGCCGCCAGCATGGAGGCCCGTGAAGGCAAGGGAAGCGAGCAGGACCGCCGGCACCAGTCCCAGCCGGGACTGGATCCCCGGGAACAGGGTACCTCGAAAGTACGCTTCCTCCGCCAGAGGAGCGATGACCCCGACGAGTATCACCGCCAGCCATCGATCCGCCGGCTCCTGAAGCTGCATGAGGAGCTTTTCGATGTCGGAGGGGGTCTCGATGGCCAGCAACATCTTGTTCACCGCCAGAGCCGTGGGAACCGTGACGATCAGAGCCAGGAATGCGACTGTTCCAGTCGCTCCCGAGCGCCTGAAGGGCAGACGGGTCTTGTCGGGCGCCATGACAATCAATGCCCCCAGGCCGGCGGCGATGGAGGCGATCAGGATCGTGCGCGCATCCGGCGTCTCCAGGACCTGTACGCAAAGGACCATGGTGACACCGAAGGATGCCACATAGGCAGCCAGGGGGCCGACGATCCGGCCCGTCAGCGATGGCGGGCGGGCGCAGGCAGCAGGAGAGCTCTGCTGCGAATCCTCGGGAGCCGGGGCGGCAGGTTCTGGCGCCTCTGGCGTCAGCTGTCGTCCTTCTCCATCGCTCGGATCTTGCGCCATAGGCTCGTCCTGCTGATCCCGAGTTGCCGGGCCGCCTGGGTCTGGTTGCCGTCACAGCGCAACAGGGTTTGACGGATGTGCGCCGCCTCGATCTCGGCCAAGGTCATGGGCTCTCCTTGCAGATGCTGCTGCACCGGGTGCCCCTGATCCGCGTCCATGTCACTGGGGACTCCGAAGGAGTCCATGTCCTTGTCCCGATCTTCTCCGACCCCGGGAGGGAGAGCGAGACCGGAATGTTTCCTCAGGAAGTCCGAGGGGAGGTCGGCCTCGTCGATGATGCCGTCTTCATCCATGATGACGGCGTGTTCCATGATGTTCTCCAGTTCCCTCACGTTCCCGGGGTAGTCATGGGCCATCAACTTGGCCTGGGCCTCCGGGCCGATGCTCCGGATCATCTTGTTGTGAACCTGGGAAAACCGGGACAGAAAGGTGCTGACCAGGACGGGAATCGTCTCCTTCCTCCGCCTCAGGGGCGGCAGATGAAGCTGGACCACGTTGAGCCGATAGAATAGGTCCTCTCGAAACCGCTCCCGGGCGATCTCCCGGACCAGGTTCCGGTTCGTGGCGGCCAGGACCCGGACATCGACCTTCTCGGTCCGGTTGCCGCCCACCTTCCGGATCATCCTCTCCTGGAGGAAGCGGAGTATCTTGACCTGCATCAACAGGGGCAGGTCTCCGATCTCATCGAGGAAGACAGTTCCCCGGTCGGCCTCATGAATCAGGCCGTGCTTGTCCGACACGGCGCCGGTGAAGGAGCCCTTGACGTGACCGAAGAGCTCGCTCTCCAGGAGAGCCTCCGGGATGGCGCCACAGTTGACGGTGACGAGCTTCCCCTGGTCCGCCCGGCGGCTGAACCGGTGAATAATGTTGGCGAAGACCTCCTTGCCCGTGCCGCTCTCGCCAGTGATGAGTACCGTGGCATCCGTGGGGGCCACCTTCCGGACCACCTTCAGGAGCTTGTTCATCGACGGGGAACCGCCAAAGAAGCCGTCCACGTTGTCGCTCTCGGTCTGGCGCACCACCAGGGCGTTCCGCTGACGTTTCAGGGCCCCATCGATGAGGGTGACCACGTCCTCCGGGTCCACTGGCTCGATCAGGTAGAGACTGGCTCCGCGGCGGATGGAGGCCGCGGCCAGCGGAAGCTCCTCAGGCTCGGCCAGGACAATCACCTCGGCCTGGGGTGATGATTCATGGATGAAGCCGACCACATCCACCGTATCCACCAGGGTGCTGGAGGCCTCGATGAGGACCACATCGTGGTTCTGGCCTCGTAACTGGCTGATCAGAGGCTGGCCCTGGGGCACAAGATCGACGTCATGGCCGTGATCTTCCAGTGATTCACGCAACCTGGCGCGGTCCCGTCTCGTAGTGGTAGTGAGAAGTATCCTCGCCATATCCGAGACACTTTGTACCATGGGGGCCTCGATAGTGAAGGCCCCTTGCGAATCGGAGTACTCGATCCCGGCTTTCCATGCCCATCTGATCGCGTATTCCAGGACTCCACGGGAGTGCTCCCCTTGAATACCTCCAGACGCCCCCTGCTGACAGTACTCACTCTGGCTCTGCTGACAGCATCTGCCGACGCCGCCGGGCTGGCCAGCATCAACCCCTCGCTGAAGAAGATCGATTTAGGTCTCTCGGGCTACGTCAAGGTGCCCACCCAGACGACGATCCGTGTCCCCAAGGAGTTCCTGGACAAGACCTACCTCTTCGGCGGCATGGTCGAGGCTGCCACGGACAACTTCCTGACCCTGGGCTCCGGCTCCAGCGTCCTGAAGGTCCGGTTCCGGGTCGAAGGAGACCACCTCCTGATGCTGGCCGATCAGCGAGAGTTCGTCCCCGACATCGGCGCCTCCTCCGAGGACGTGCTGAATCGCTTCCCCATCGAGGAGGTGGGGGACGATGTGGACATCGACTTCGCCAACCCGGAGATCGGCGGGATGACCTTCATCCTGGGCGGCACGGGTTACAACGCCCAGCGCCCGGGATACATCTACGACGTGGAGACCGAGGACGGCTTCATCGCCTACGGTGAGAAGTACATCGTCCAGAGCGACGGCCAGATGCGAGACCTGCCAGCGCAGCTGACGGTGGCCATCAAGTACTTCCTCCGGGAGATCCGCCCCAGCGACTACGTCCCCAAGACCTACACCAACGCCGACTTCGCCAAGTACGGCTACTTCCTGACCCGCCGGACCTTCCGCAAGGACAACGGCCTGTCGGACTCGAAGAAGCTCGTGGACCGATGGAACCTGAACAAGCCCATCGTCTACACCCTGCATCCTTCCATCCCCGAGAAGTTCCGCCCCGCTTTCCGGGACGCCATCCTCTCCTGGAACCGGGTCTTCAAGAAGGCCGTAGGCAAGGAGCCCGTGGAAGTTGTCATCGGTAGTGACACCGACATCCCGGGTCACTTCGGCAAGAACGTCCTCTACTGGGTGGACTACGAGACTCCTTACGGTGGCGGCGCCATCGGCCCCCACAACAGCGACCCTGACACGGGAGAGATCCTGGATGCCGACATCGTCTTCTACGCCAGCGCCTTCTGGTCGGAGATAGCCAGTATGAGGCGAGAGGCGGGGATCGCCGAGGAGCTGGACGCCGAGGCGGCGGAGGAAGAGGCCAACGAGCGAATTCGCGGTCTTCTGAACGCGGCACCGGAAGAGATCAAGCGCCAGAATCGAGCCTTCTCCATCCGGATGGGGGGCCAGACACCCCTGGACTTCGAGCCAGCCTGTTCCTTCCCCCTGGAGGAGGACAACGCCCTGACGGCGAAGGCCTTCGGCGACGTGACAGGTATGACTGACGACGAGGCCATGGAGCGCATCATCCGGGAGGTCATCCCCCACGAGGTGGGACACACCCTGGGACTTCGGCACAACTTCATGGCTTCCACTGACACGGCCAACCACCGGGAAGGCGAGGCCTCTACCACGGTGATGGAGTATCAGATATCCCTCCAGAGCCTGGTGGCTCCCGGCCCATACGATGAAGCCGCCATCTCTTACGGATACGACGGTGATCCCTCGATGTACGAGGGCAAGAGCTTCCTCTTCGGCACCGACGGCAGCAACGGAGTCGATCCTCTGTCGAACCAGTTCGACATGGGCGACCCGTTCCAGTTCTACTCCGGCAAGTACAAGCACTTCCAGAAGATGAAGGCCGCAGGGTACTTCACGCGCCCGGGCAGCTACAGCCGGGCCCAGGGCAAGAATCTGGAGAGGATCCGCAAGTTCGTCAACAACATCGACGACGAGGCTCGAAGCGAGAATGCCTTCCAGTTCATTCTGAGCGCCCTGACGGACAAGGGCACGGAGGCTCCCTTCCGGGCCTACGAGCGAATCCAGGCCATGCTGACCCTCACGAGCGACACGCCGAGGCATCTGCGTGGGTACGGCCGGAACATCGACTTCGCGCCTCTGAATGACAAGCAGAAGGCCGCCGTCGCCAGTGCGATGGTGCAGAACATCCTTCCCAACGGTCCGGACATTTTCGCAGTCCGCCTGGCCATGGTGGAATCCCTCAAGTCGATGAACGACATCTATGGCTACAAGGGCCTGGAGATGCTGGCCCAGGCCTACCAGCAGGCCATGGCCGCCGGCGGAGTCGCCCAGGGCGAGGATGGCCAGCCCCCCCGTCAGCTGCCTCTGAAGGAGCAGGAGCTCGGTCTCCGTCTCCAGTCGGCAGTGAAGAACTACTTCAATCAGTAAACAGGAGCGAACCCGGGTCCTCAAAACCTGAGGTTCGACGAGAGGTGTCCCGGTTGCCGGAGGTCTATCCTCCGGCAACTCCCATTCCGCCGTGCACAGATTGCTGTCGATCCGGGCCCGTCGCTGCTGTATCCTGATGCTCCCATGAGACTCCAGATTCTACGAACCTGCGCCTTCGCTGGCCTTCTCGTCACCGTCGGCTGCGGCGGCAGCGGGCAATCGCCCCCCGGGGCCACCCCTCCTCAGAGCACCACGGCGGCGCCTTTGCTGATCGAGACCGAGAGCGGGCTCAAGTACGCGGATCTGAAGAAGGGCACCGGCACGGCGCCCGCGGCAGGTCAGGCCGTGGAGGTCCACTATACGGGCTGGCTCACGGACGGTACAAAGTTCGACAGTAGCCTGGACCGAGGCAAGCCCTTCACGTTCCAGCTGGGACGGGGACAGGTTATCCCGGGCTGGGACGAGGGCGTGGCGACCATGCGGGCCGGAGGCAAGCGGAAGCTGGTCATTCCAGGCAACCTTGCCTACGGCAGCCGGGGGTTCGGCGACATCATCCCGGCCAACGCCACTCTAGTCTTCGAAGTGGAGCTGCTGGCAGTTCACTAGGAATCGGCCCGCACCTGCTGCGAGCTGACCTGGGTGCATGTCCCGTAGGGGGTCCCCTGGCCTATTCCGGATCCGTTCGCCCCGAGCTTGTCGAGGGGCCCACAGGCGCTTGCTTCGGCGTTTTGGCCTTGGCCAGTTCGCGCAGCTTTTCCCAATCCTCGGCTATCAA
>JAJFLN010000591.1 GCA_021772705.1 Candidatus Cloacimonadota bacterium
GGGACATCCACCCCCGCAACCTCGTGCCATAGACAGCTCGCTTCCAAATTGGAGACAATCTTCGGCCTGAGGGGAGGCGAAAGCGTGACGAGGCCTCTCGTCGAGCCCCAGTTCGGGATCTTCGAGCAGATCCACCGGTGCCGATTCGCCTAGCAGAACTTACTCGACCACGGCAGCCAGTTTGATCAGTCTACTGCGCGGGCCGGCTCCCTCTACGGCGAATTTGCTAGCGTACCGATTCATCAACGATGTCGCGGCGGGAGTGTTCTGGACGGACCTGCTCAAGACCTGGAACACGCAATGGCAAGGTCGGTGGCGGCCACACCGGAAGACGTGGCCCGGGTCAAGGCGCAGGGCGGCTGGACCCTCTCGGGCGTTCTGAGACGACTGGCGGTCGAGGTCGCTCCCCGACGGGAGCGGCTGGCGCTGTCCGTTCCACCGGCGAATGAAAGTCTCATCCTCGGCCTTCGCAAGAAAGCGCTTGAGCGCGGCGGGTGCCCCGAGAGCCGGTGGCAGGCAGGTGAGGTGGACCGGCTGGATTGCGGTCCTAGCACGCACTTGGCACTCCTTGGGCGGGCCCTCACGGAGTGGATCGGTCTGGGTCCAATGCCCCGGTCCGGCTGCTCGAAGAAGCTGCAACGGACCCTCGGTTGAAAGCGCGCCTACAGGTCGAGTGAGAAGCGGAGTGCCTCGTCGACTTGGTCCATCTTGTTCTTCGCAAGGGTTGTGATTCGATGGCCGAGAATTGACTTGGAAACCGTGAACAAGACGTCAGCATTCACGACGCACTGAGCTGGAAGACCGTCGGAAGCATCAAGTGCGACTTCAGAGGGCATCGAGCGAATTGTGCGCGTCAGAGCTGCCACGGTCACCGCCGCGCGAACGTCATAGGCCAACGTCCTCGAAATGAGCAGGACAGGACGACGGCCATCGGGACGTGGGAGATTCGCCCACCAAACCTCTCCCCTGTTCACGTCCAGTCCTCCTTCGGGAGAACCGCCGCTGCAGCCTTGCTGGAGGACCTGGCCAAGGCATCGTCCTCAGGGAAACGCAGGTATCCCTCGGCGTATCGACGCTCGGCGTCCGACAGGTCAAGGGTCTGTAGGTAGTGCTCACAAGCAAGGCGGATGAAGTCTGCCCTGCTCTTGAATCCACGGCGGCTCCGTTGAGAGACCCGTTTGAGGAGCGCAGTGTCCATTGGAACTTGTATGATCTTGGTCGCCATGGAATGTTGGTAAGAATGTGTAGAAAGTTGTGTATAGCAATACCGCAAGCGATCATCACGTTGCAACACTCCTCTGTCCTCTCCGGGAGCGACGGCGAAACCTGGGAGTCCGCATCACTCAGGCCGACCGGATCTAGAATCCCCATGATCCGCCGTCGCTCCCGCCCTACCAGGAGGCGTTTGGTAGGGCTTTGGGTGCATGAGACTCCCGATCAGATCATCTGTCTCCGTGGTTACACTTCGGCATCAGCTTGCCGATCGATCGCCTCCGGATGATCTCTTGCCGGGAGTATCAGCACCGCTGCCATCTTGCCCGGCCTCGGCTTGGCCCTGGCCGCCGCGATCTTCCTGTCTCTCTGATCGCCAGTTCTCCAGGACCCACAGGCCGTAGAAGGGCAGGTACTCGATCCATCGTAGATCCAGGGGCAAGCCCTGGGGGGTCATCCGGACGTAGGTCCGGGTGGAGAAGAAACAGTAGTAGGTCACCATGGTTCCCGAGAGGATGAACCAGGAGACTTCCCCGGACAGGACGGCAAAGGGCAGCACCCAGCCCAGGTACCAGGGCTGCTGCACCGGGGATACGATGAAGAGCAGAGCCACGGCGAGTCCGGCCTTCCGGAGAACCTGAACATCCCGGGACTCATCCATCCGGAAGATGCAGATTATCCCCCAGAGGAGCAGGACCGCCAGGACGATCCGGGCCCCCATGGCGCCATCCAGGGGGAGCGCCGCCGGGGAACTGGGAAGCACCCCGGAGAGAGCCAGGGGAACTGGCACTGACCACCCGAGATCATCCAGGGGCGCCAGGCCGGCACGGACCAGGGTGAAGAGGGACGCGTTTCCGAACCAGGTCGTTGAATAGGCTCCCAGGCCCGCCAGTCCCGGCAAGCCGGCGTCGATGTAGGGCAGGTGCATGATTCCCCCTGCCAGGACGCAGACCAGCAGACCGGTCCGGCCAAACCGGCGACAGAGCACCGCGACGGCGACGACGGGGTAGACCTTGGCCGACACGGCGAGTCCGGCCAGGACTCCCGCCAGGACTCGGCGGTATCGGAGCACGCAATAGAGTGACGTCAAGAGCAGCAGGCTCGCCACGGGATCGTAGTGACCTGTGTTGGCGTACTCCTTGAGCACCAGGGGGCACCATCCGTAGAGGAGAATCCGATGCCTGGGCTGGCCCAGCCGGACCAGCAAGGCTCCGAGGATCAGGATGATCCCCAGGTCGAAGCAGACGATGAGGGACTTCAAGACGTAGACGTTTCCCGGAGCCAGGCGAGCGGCGAGGGAGAAGACTTGCTGCGCGGCCGGTGGGTAGATCGTGGGAATGTCAGGATGGTTGATCCGCAGGAAGTGCCGTTGGATCTCGGGCTGACGACTCAGGGCGGCGCGGCGTTTCAGCGATCCATCGATCCCGGGACTGTCAGGTCCGCCTCCCTGAGGCCATTGACGCAGGGTCTCCAGGGGGGCGTGACCGTAGGGGTTCAACCCGGCTGCTTGAACGGCTCCGTCCCAGAGGTATCGCTGGGGGTCGGTCTCCAGCAGAGGCGGGGAGGCGATGAGGACGATCCGGAAGAGGATCGAGAAGGCCAGGATCACGTCCAGACTGTAGGGCCCGGGTTTCTGGGTTCGAAGGGCCCACCAGGCAGCCAGAAGGAAGACGGCGAAGGCCAAGGTCCAGCTCTCGACCAGCTGTTCGATTCGCAATCCCTGGCCCGATTCGTCGGTGGTCTTGCCGATGGGGCAGCCAGCGAGCCGTGCGAGACCGTCGATGGGCAGGGTCAGATTCCGGACCCAGCCAGGGGCCTGGCCCAGGGGGCCACCCAAGGCGATCCTGTTCCAGTACAGGCAGATCAGCAGCAGGAGCAGGCCCAGTGCACCGAGGCAGACGGCGTGGCTCCGGGATCGACTCTGGGTCATGTATCCGCCTTTGGGGCCGCGCAGGAACAAATGCGCAGAAGTCGCGCCCAGATTTGGGTCAGATTCGGCTGGTTCGAGGGAGCGGGACCGGAGGCGTAGTGGGATACGTCGAGGATTCCGCGATTGAGGAGCGGCCGAAGATGGCCTGAAGATGGGATGCGAAACTGCGTAGTTATTCTTGCGCGGGTCCTCAGGGGATGTGAGCGAACTTCACATCCCGCAGGGCCGGATTGACGGCGGGGCACTGGCTGAGCAAAAGACCTGGCTTGCCGATGATCATGGGGCAGTAGATGGGGCGGGTCCTCACTTCCTCGATGGTTCGCTTTCCGATCTTGCCGCTCAACTGCAGAGTCGCCACACCGGCCTGCAAGTGCAGCAGTCCGCTGGAACTCTTGAGCCGGTTCGCCGCGTCGACCCCGAGCTCATCGCGGCTCATGAACCGGTATCGAAGGTCGCACTTCAGGCCCAGCTCCCCAAGTCTCTTCAACAATCCGGAGTCCAGGAGCAATGGGTTGTGCCCCGGCTCGTCTCCGGATCCGGCCTCGGCGACGCGACCGTCCATTCGTTCCGGCGACTGGGGATCGACTCCGAAGTTCTCCCAGAGGATGGTCAGGTCCGTGGACTCCACCCGGCGCATGATCTGGTCCATCATGCTCCGGACCTCCCGGTTCCTGTCGACCTTCATCACAGCTCGGCTGGAGCCGGTCATGAGCAGGCTCATGGGGACGGCCACGATGACGAGTATGAAGGTCCCGGTCAGGATCTCCAGGAGTGTGAATCCTCCGGTGGTTCGAGAGTTGCGACGGTGATGAATGTCGTTCATGGCAATCGCACGTCCTCGTCAAGCCGCTCATCGTCGAAGGTGCGGCTGTCGTCGTACTGGACCAGGCCCAAGGGGCGAACCCAGTCCAGGGGGATGCTGGAGGGGATGGACTGAATGGGACAGTTGAAGGTCGTGAAGGGGTCATCGAGCTTGTCCAGGTTGGTGAAGACTCCCGAAGGTGGGCCCGAGTTCTTGATAGTGAGCATGCAGGCGTACTGGCTTTCGATGTGAGAGACGTGCATCAGCCGGGTCTGGACGTTGGCCTCGCTGGCCAGGGCGCTGTTCTTCTTATCCCAGGCGCCCCGCATGTACACCTTCACGAAGGCAGCGTGATACGGGGATACCTGCAACTCGCAGGCCTGGTCCCGGGTCAGTGACTCGAATCGAAGCTCCGATACGGGGCCGACAGGGGTCAGCCCTGCCGGGGAGAAGCGCTTGCCGTTGCGCCGAACATGAAACCCGCCGCCGGGAGCCGGGACGGTGTCCCAGATCAACTTCCGGGCAACCAGGGTCATGGACTGGATCGATTCGTCGACCTCGCGGTGATGAAACGCGTAGAACCAGAATCGCTGACCGCCGTCTTCGAAGTGCAGCGGGATGACCAGATTGATCAGGTCGTCATCCACCACGGCTCGCTCCAGGTCGGCCTGGATGGCGTCGAGAATCCGGCTGGCCTCGATCCGGCCCTGGACGTGATCGGAAGTCTTGACCACCGAGCGATTGCTGACGTTGAGGAACTGAATCGTCCCGGCCAGGACCGTGATGCCCAGGGCCAGGGCGATGAGCGTCTCGACCAGAGTGAACCCGTTTCGCCCGCTCCCGCTGAAGCCGGGAGTACAACCCTCTGTCGCGGGTCGATTCTTGAGACGGACCTGGATGTTCTGACGGTTCACTTCGAGTCCCCTGAACGGTCATTCGCCTTGGGCCGGTCCGGATCCCAGTCGAGGGAGGCGATTCCATAGGGATAGAGTCGGGCACCCACGGTGGAAGGCATCTGGGAATAGACGATGTCGTCGAGCATCGCCTTCGGGTCATATCGCTCCATCGCCGGCTGTCCGGTTCGATCCGGGACGGGCTCGTTTCGCCCCTCCACATCGGGATTGGCCGGGAACAGCTTCGCCAGGTCGCCGGGATCGAGGGAGGCGGCACCGTGGTCCTGCAGATCCCGGCTCAGGGCGGCGGCCATCATGGTCATGGCGTCTTCCCACTCGGCCTTCTGGAACAGACGGTACGTACGGAACGCGGTCTGACCCTTCATCCGATCCTTGGCTCCGCCGTATCCCATCTTCGCGGTTATCTCCAGCAGATAGGTCTTGTTGAGACCCAGAACGCTGTCCTTCATGAATGCCGCCGTGGCAGCCACCTCGGCGCCGGAGGCGATCTCCTCACCGACCTTCAGATCTCCCACCAGATGGGCCATTGCCAGGGACGGGTTGGCGCCGCAGGCCTCGACCTTGCGGGCGGCGTCCAGGGCCACTGCCTCGATACCGGCCCGCCACTTGGTGGCGAATTCGTTCAGGGACGGTTTGCCGCTGTTGGTGGATATCTGGATGGAGGGCTTTTGTCCCTCTGGGCGAACCACTTCCTTTCCGTCAGCGATCTCACCCGTGGCCGTGCGGAACAGGGCGAACAGCGCCGCCAGCTCCGGCATTCGACGAGCTGCTTTCCAGCGGAAGTGGCGAACGCCATCGGCGTCGGTGAACTCCGGGTCCGGATACCGGTCCCACTTCGGCCCCCAGCCCTGGACCCCGACCTTCTTGACGTAGCTGTCGACGAAGACGTTGGGCGACTCCTGACTCCGGTCTTCGCCGGTCTCCTTGTCCCGCAGTCCCTCTGCTTCGACCCGTTGCCAGAATTTCCGAGTCTCAGAGTCCGCCGAGGGGAGCTCGAACTTCTCGATGATCAGCATCTGCTGTCGCGCCGACTCCCGGTGAAGAGCCGTGGTCTGATTCACCACCGAGGCCTTCACGAAGACTTTGGGACGCAGCTCCTCGGGGATGCTGGCGAGAGGGGAGGCGCCGCCCTTCACATCGGCGATGGGAACCTCCACGGGCTCCGCGGATCCGAGGGCCTTGTCGATCTCCACGTTGCGCTTGCCGTTGTTGATGAGCAGGGAAGCTTCGTCCACGGCTGACCGTGCGATCTCCCTGGACTGGCTCACCAGCCCTTCGTGATAGTCGGCTCGGCCAAAGTGGGTACTCATCAGGACAGAGATGCCCCCGATCACGAGCAAGACTGCCGCCACGAGTACGACGACGACTATGGAACCGGTGGGACGGCGGTGGATACCAGGCTGTGTGAGGTCAGTGCGCATCGAGATCCTCCTTGATCTGGGGTGGTGTCATGACAGTCGATGCACTTCGGCCGTCCCGAGTTGGATACCGGGGATACCAAACTGGCGGGTTTGTTGCGGAAAGAGGTCCGGGAGCGCCCGGACGGGATGTCCGTCGGCGACCAGAAGGGAGTAGGGTCACTCTGGTGAGCCTCTTTGTCCGACAGTCGATACCGGTGTTGTTCCTGTGCCTCAATCTGGTGGCAGTGGGAATCGCTAGCGCCGAGACACCGCCCCTGCCCTGGTCCGGCTCCTATCAGGTAGCGGTGATCGAAAACCCCTCCGTTCTCGAGGGCCGGGTCGAGCTGACCGAGGGGGCACGGAAGCTGCGCCGGCTGCGGGTGTCCACGGATCGCAAGAGCTGTGGGGCGAAGTCGGTGCCCAACGAGACGTTATTGGTTTCTCCCGACGGCGGGCTGGCGAACTGCATCGTCGCTCTGGAGAAGGCCCGTGAGGGCAAGGCCCCGCTGGTGGCGGGGTCGCCCTTCCTGGATCAGGATGGTTGCCGGTTCGTGCCTCATGTCTTGACGGCCATGGTGGGAGACACGCTGATCATCGGCAACTCGGATCCGGTCTTCCACAACGTTCACGCCTATTCGAACCCGGGTTACTACACACGGTTCAACGTCAGTCTGCCCAATCGAGGGTTCCAGCTGAAGGAGCGACTCCGGCGTCCGGAGATTCTGGAGCTCCGGTGTGATGCCGGGCATCGCTGGATGTCGGGGTATGTGTACGTGGCACCAAACCCCTACTTCGCCCTTACCGGTGAAGACGGGCGCTTCCGGATCGAGGGTGTGCCGCCGGGTCAGCACGAGATCCGGATCTGGCACGAGCGGATAGGCGAGCTCCTGGTGAAGGCAACACTGCCGGAGTCCGGCCGCCTGACGGCTCGGGTACTGGCACGCAGCCAGGACCCGCCTGGTTTCGAGTGGCGGACTGATCCGGGCAGCGGGTCCTCATCGGCAACCTTGCCGCAAACCTCTTCGGAGGGGGTGATCCGGTGAGTTTCGAGCATGTTCTGACGGGGCACCCGATCCTCAAAAGGCTCTCCCCGGTCGAGGCGGAGCACGTCATCTCCATCAGCCGTGAGATGAGCTTCGTCCGCAATCAGATGATCCAGCGGGAAGGGCAGGCTTCAACAGGCATCTATCTGATCATCGATGGCTACGTGAAGTTGCTCCGCCGCTGCGCCCCCAGGCAGGATCTCTTGATGGGAGTTGCGGGACCGGACGACCTATTCGGGCTCTGCTGCCAGCCCATGGTGCCCTGTCCGGCGGTCTGCACGGCCCAGGCTCGGATTCGATCCAAGGTCGTCCACCTGTCCTTGAACCGCTGGCAGGAGTTACTGAACACCCATCCTCGGACGGCCCATCTGTTCCTGGAAGCCCTGATGGAGTCTCGCCGCCGCTGCGCCGATCTCTCGACTCAACTGGCGTTCCATCCACCGGAGGCGCGTCTTTGCAGCATCCTTCTTCATCTCTGTCGCTGGGCCCGGGAAGAGGCCGGAGGCTACCTGGCCGTCCCTCCCATCCTGTCCCAGTGGGAGCTGGCCACAGCCTCCGCCACGAGCCGTGTGGTGGTGACTCGAAGCTTGAAGCGCCTGGCCGACGAGGGTGTGATCGCCCGGGATGGCCGGCGGATCCTGGTCAAGGACCTGGAGACGCTACGGAGGCGGGCCGGCCACGGTCAGGGTGGTTGACCCCCGGTGCACAGGCCGGGTCTATGGACCCGCGCAAGAATAACTACACAGTTTCGCATCCCATCTTTGGCCGCTCCTCAATCGCGGAATCCTCGACGTAGCCCACTACGCCTCCGGTCCCGTTCGCTCGAACCAGCCGAATCTGACCCAAATCTGGGCGCGGCTTCCGCGCATTTATTCTTGCGCGGCCCCTATCGCTTGCGCCGCAGGCTGTTGAGCAGGCTCGACAGCTCAGGTGACCTCATGACTGCCAGGCTGCAACCGTAGGCGATCACTCCGGCAGCCACACCAACGGCGACGGAAGCGAGGCGGGCCGTCAGTGTTTCGGTTCCCATTGCCGTCTCGATGGCGAGACAGCTCTGGCGGCTGGCGAGGCCCATGATCAAGGTGGCTCCGGCGATGCGCAGGGTGGCGTTTCTCGTGGATGGAAAAGGACCCAGGTGACCCTTCAGGCCGATCAGCAGCAGGGTTAGACTGAACAGGGCTCCCAGAGAGGTGCCCAGGGCCAGGCCCACGTGACCCAGGATGTTCATGACCGCCAGATTGAATGTGACGGTCAGGGTCACGGAGAGAATGCTGATCACCGTGGGTCGCCGGGCGTCGCCGAGGGCATAGAACACGGGCACGACGACCTTGATGGCGGAGTAGGCGAAGAGTCCGATGCAGTAGGCCTGAAGCGCCAGGGCAGTCGCCAGGGTGTCGTCGGCGGAGAATCGGCCGCCCTGGTAGAGCAGACGAGTGATTGGCTCGGCAAGCACCATGAGCCCCGCTGCCGCCGGGAGGTTCAGCAACAGGACCAGCTCCAGGGAGTGGCTGACGGCGGTTGGCACCTCATCCCGCCGTCCCGCCGCGACCAGCCGGCTGACGGCGGGCAGGGAGGCCAGGCTGATGGCGACACCGAAGACACCGATGGGAAGCTGCATGAGCCGGAAGGCGTAGTTGAGCCAGGAGACGCTTCCTTGCACCAGCTGGGAAGCCATCCAGGTGGTCATGAACACGCTGAACTGGGTCGCTGCCAGTCCCACCGTCGCTGGGAGCATCAACCTGCCGATGGCCTGAACCCCAGGGTCGGAGAAGGACGGCAGGAACCGGAACCGCCATCCCTCCCTCCAGAGGGCGGGGATCTGGGCCAGCAGCTGTCCTGCGCCGCCGAGCATGACTCCCAGGGCCAGCCCGATCATCGGGTCCAGTCCGAGAGAGGGCATGAAGGGACAGATGAGCAAGGAGGCACCGATGATGCCAACTGAGAGGAAGCTCGGCGCCAGGGCCGGCAGAAAGAAGCGTCCTAGACTGTTG
Organism: Candidatus Cloacimonadota bacterium; assembly: GCA_021772705.1. GTDB lineage: Bacteria > Muiribacteriota > UBA6191 > JACPRK01 > JACPRK01 > OFTM100. The sequence goes on from JAJFLN010000591.1 coordinate 9,293, forward strand.
AGGACGCCCATGGCGACGGCGGCCAGAGCGACCAGGAGCAGGAAGAACATCATCACCCGGGTCATGGTGACCGTCAGGGCCATCTTCCCCACCACGTCCTCGAACCCCGGCGCCATCAGCCGGGCCAGGGGATCCGCCAGCACGAGACCGGCTAGGCAGAGGGCGCCGACGATCAGTGAGAGGCAGCCCATCACCCTGTTTGCCAGAAGGAACGCCGCAGGCTTCCCTTCCTGAGTCAGGGTCCTGGTAAAGGCGGGAACGAAAGCCGCCGACAGGGCGCCCTCGGCGAAGAGATCTCGCAACAGGTTGGGAATCCTGAAGGCGACGT
>JAJFLN010000592.1 GCA_021772705.1 Candidatus Cloacimonadota bacterium
GAGCCTGTCGAAGGATGAATGGAGCGGGCGGCCATATCGTCTGAGCCTGTCGAAGCATGTCCTGAGCGACGCCGAAGGGGATGAATGGAGCGGGCGGCCATATCGTCTGAGCCTGTCGAAGCATGTCCTGAGCTACGCCGAAGGGGATGAATGGAGCGGGCATCCATAGTGGGGCGAACGGAGGAGGGAACCCCCTACGGGACATGCACCCTATTCCCGGGCTTCGTCTTGACGGTCGTGGACAGAAGCCGATACCATCGTCAAGTCCAGTCGCTCACCCGCCTCCCCGCCTCCGTTCCTGTGTCATTCTCAGGCCCACGATGGAAAACTATCCCTGGCCCATGCTCCTGACCCCCATCCTTCTCGAGAAGGTCTGGGGCGGCGACAGGCTGGCCAGCTTTCCCTCGAAGATCCTGGAACCAGGAAAGCGCTTCGGCGAGTCCTGGGACGCCTGTGCCTTGCCCGGCCGCGACAGCGTCATCGCCAGCGGCCCCCTGTCGGGCCGGAAGCTCTCGGAGCTCTGCTCCGAGCTGGACGCACAGCTGCTGGGTCCCCACTTCGCCGGAAAACCCTTCCCGCTGTTGCTGAAGATCATCGATGCCAGGGACCGCCTGTCACTTCAGCTTCACCCACCTGAAGTCTCGGGCGACGGCAGAGGTGCCGGGAAGGCCGAGGCCTGGTACGTCCTGCAAGGCGGCGATTTGATGCTGGGGCTGGCCGAAGGAGCGGACCCGGAGAAACTGAAGAGCCGGCTCCGAAGCGGGGGAGATCCGACCGAGTTTGTACGGGTCCTGAAGGCGAAGCCCGGGGACACCATCGCCGTACCCCCAGGAACGATTCACGCCATAGGGCAGGGTCTCCTGGTTGTCGAGATTCAGCAGCCGGCCGACATCACCTACCGGATTCATGACTGGGGCCGCAAGGGCCGGGAGCTGCACCTCGATGAGGGATTCCGGGTCCTGGATGCTTCCTCGGGCCGGGACCCACTCCTTCCGCCGCTGGAGCGACAGGTGGGTAACAACACTCGCCGGTTTCATCTGGGCTGCAGACACTTCGGCCTCGAGTCTCTCGAGATCACTGAAGCCGCTCCCTGGGTTCGGGCCACTCCTTCCGTCGAGCTGGTCACGGGGTTGAGAGGTCGGCTCCGCCTCGGCCATCGAGACGGCGAACCCTCCGTGGTCGTCGGACCCGGCGAGACCGCCCTGATACCCGCCACCGCTCCCCCGGATCTCTGGATGAACCCGCTTGAACCGGCGTCGGCACTCGTCACCTACCCTTGCCGTCTCGAGCGGGACATCTATGACAGACTCGTCTCCTGGGGCTTCTCGGGTCAGCCTGTGGCAGAACGGATATTCGCTTCCTGAGGAGCCCTCATGTTTCACGCTGTGATCATGGCCGGAGGCACGGGCACCCGGTTCTGGCCCGCCAGCCGCGCTGCCAGACCCAAGCAGCTCATTCGGCTCTCCGGGGAGAGGACCTTGATCCAAGCAACCGTCGAACGCCTGGAGGGCGTCGTCCCCAGGGAGAACATCTGGATCGTCACCTCCCGCTCTCACGCCGCGGCGCTCTCGGCCCAGGTTCCGGAGGTGCCCGCCGAGAACGTGATCATCGAACCATGCGGCAGGAACACGGCACCCTGCACGGCGCTGGCAGCCCTTCATATCGCTTGGAGAGATCCGGCTGCAGAGATGATCTGCATGCCGGCGGACCACGTGGTCTCCGATGCTCAGGCCTGGCGCGACCTGCTCCTGGCGGCATCAGCTCTGCTGAAGACTCCCGGGCGCATCCTCGTCTTCGGGATTCCTCCCACTCGGCCCGAGACCGGCTTTGGCTACGTCAGGTTCGGCCCCCAGATCGAGGAATGCAACGGCATCCCCGTACACGAAGTGGAGGGATTCACCGAGAAACCGGAGCTGGATCGGGCACGCGCCTTGATCGAGGCTGGCAATTGCTACTGGAACAGCGGCCTGGCGGCCTGGTCCGCCGAGACCTTCCTCGACGCCGTCAGGACTCACCTGCCCGAGCTTTCCCGCGGACTCGAACCGGTCCGTCCGGTCATCGGAACCGACTCCTATGACGAGGTCTTGACGCGGGTCTACCCGGACCTGCCGTCGGTCTCCCTCGACTACGGCATTCTGGAGAAGGTGCCTTCCATTCTCGGCCTGCCGGCCTCGATGGGCTGGAGCGATGTCGGGTCCTGGTCCGCATTGCCCGAGGTGCTTCAAGCCCATGAGGACTCCAGCGTGAGCCTGGGGGATTCCCTGCGTCAGGACAGCTCGGGCTGCGTCATTTACTCCCCGGATCATCTGGTGGCAACCGTGGGTGTCCAGGACCTGATCATCGTCGCCACCGATGATGCCGTCCTTGTCTGCCACAAGGACCGGGCTCAGGACGTCAAGAAGGTGGTGGAAGAGCTGCGCCGCCGGGGCCGAACCGACCTGCTCTGAACCGGCTCTCCCGGTGCCGGAGGCACGGCTACTCCGCTGGGTTCCTGTCTTCGTTCAGATTGCCCTCGAGCTCATCGAGCAGCCGCCAGGCCTCCTCGCTCTCCTCCGGCTTCAAGGGCCGGGATGAGAATCGGGCACGGTAGTACAGGTCCGTCACAGTGGCCGCGGGCCGCCAGACCTGTCCTTCTTCCGTTTGAACTCGATCCACCAGCTCTCGTGGCGTCTGGCCGGGCATCCGGTGGAACCCTCGCCGCCCCAGGATCGCCATCAACCGAGTGAGAAACTCCAGCGGGTCCTTGCCGGTCCTGGGGGCCGAATCGATAAGCCCGGCGCGCCTCACGAGCAGCCGGGCACCGGGCAGGAGGATCACGATGAGGGCCCCCAGCAACCAGAACCTCGCCTGCCAGGCGACGCCCCGCCGCCCCTCTTCACCGGAGGCAAGGCTCTGTAGCGCCTCCATAAAGTAGCCGTAGCTGGCGCCGGCTCCTTGCTTCAATCCGCGCATCCGTCGACCCATCTTGCGAAGCTGATCAATCTGATCGACCAGGTGGTACTCGATGACCGATCGCTTCCAGAACATCCGGGCCGAATCCCATGCCATCCGGAGCCGAGTGAAGGAGGAGCCGTCGACTTCGTGGATCGCCAGTCCCGCTTCAGGAGTCGGGTTAAAGGCGATCCAACCGTGGCGGTGGAAGTAGACCTCCACCCAGGAGTGGGCGTCGCTCTTGCGAACAATCAGGTAGTTGCCCACATCGTTCCACTCCCCCTGCTGATATCCGTTCACGACCCGGGCCGGAACACCGAGAGTGCGCAACATGATGGCCAGGGCGCTGGCGAAGAACTCGCAGTGTCCGCTCTTGCGCCGCAGCAGAAAGTCTTCCAGCGGATTCTCGCCATCCACTCCCTTCAGATCCAGCGAGTAGGCATACTGGGTCTTCAGGAACCTCTCGAGGGCACGGGCCTCGTCGTAGGGATTGCTGGCTCCCGCTGTGACTTGCCGGGCCGCCCGCGCGATTCGATCCACTCCCGAAGGCAGCTGCAAATGGGTCTGCCGGATGTGGGCTGGATAACGCCGTCCTGAAGCGCGCAGCACAGCTGGTGGCACGTCGACGAGCCTGGATAGGACCCGATAGTAGAAGCTGGAGAAGGCCGGAAACTCGGCTCTCACCGAAGCGTTGTGATCCACGGAAAGCTTGGTGAACTTCCCCTTCACCGTGATGATCCGAGGGGCCCCGAAGAGAACCGACGTGTGGGAGGAGCTGAGGAAGATCTCCTGGACCAGATCGGAGCCCGTACTCTCCCGTGAGCGGCCCAGGGCGACGAAGTATCGCCGGTCATTGAATCCTTGCTGATCCGGTGTCAGCTGATTCTGGTGCTCCCGCGAGTGCCGCCAGACCCGCCCGTCATAGGTATCCAGTGCGATCCCTCGCCAGTACACCCCCGAAGGCGGGGCTTCCGTGCGGCCCGGGAGGACGACTCTCATGGCCACGTCGTTGCTCTGCTTGATCTCACCCAGGTCACCCAGCCGGACCTCTTCCGAGAACCCGGACACCACCGGTGCATCGGCGTTGCGGCTGAAGAAGTAGCCTGCGCCGTAACGGGGAATGATGAAGAAGAAGAGGCCCGTCAGGCCAAAGACCACCGCCGCCACGGCCGCCGTCCCGGCCAGAAGCCGTAGACTCAGCAGACCTCTCCACTGGTTCTCGGCGTAGGTGGAGACTCGGTCCGTGCCCTCCTTGATCTGGAACAGGACGAGCACCCAGGTGGCCGTCACCACATAGAACAGGGAGACCACGAGGAAGACGATGCTCGTCGTCAGTGACGCCGCGCAGACCAGTTGCAGGAAGCTGACCACCGCCGCGGCCCTGTAGCCCAGGTCGGACTCCGGCAACGCGAGAAGGCCGAGCTGAAGGTAGAACATCACCAGGGCAACGTAGCGAACGGGCTCCATGCCCGCCGACAGGAGGCCCAGATCGATGAGGACAGCGCCGGCGCCGGCGGATCCCAGGAGCAACTTCAGCACGTAGGGAACCGGAATCCCGAGGGACCGGACCAGCAGCGCCGCCGGAAGGACGACGCCGACGATTCCCCAGCTGGTCTGAGGCAGGTGCCCAGTAGCCAGGAGAGCAAAGAAGCCCGCAGCTATCAGCCCGTGGACCGAGATACGGTAAAAGTGGATGAAGTGGCTCGTCTGCTGACTCAATCCGGAACCTCCAGGGTGATCTGAGGCTCCAGCAACCAGTCCCATTCGGGTCCCACCACGATGGGGCGGCGATTCTCCGGCGCCGTGCAGCCGGGAGCGACGAGGCGGATCACGTGCTCTTCCTTGCCGACACCATCCCTTGGAATGCCCCCTTCCCCATCGTAGAGGGCCAGCATTCGAAATATGACACCGAGGTGACGCCGGCCCGAATCAAATGCCGTCGAGACCTGACCGGCCCGGACCCGGTACGGGACACCTCTCTGCTCCAGATGATTGCTCAGGCTGGCCGCCAGGGCCACGGCGGCCTCGAGCCGACCTCCCAGGCCCCCATCCAGCTCCAGGGTGACCTTGCCCGAGACCTCCCGTTCCAGCTCCTTGATCATCACTTCCATCAAGCGAGCCGTTGATTTCCAGTGAATCAACCTCTTGCTGTCGCCCCACTGGTACTTCCGGATTGAGAAGATGTTCGTCCCATCTCCCTTGAATGCCACCCGGAAGTCGCTGCTGCCCAGCGCCTCGCTGCGAAGGACAATTCCCAGATCCCGGACGGGAGGCAACACCAGAAACTCAGCGTCCTGATCGAAGTCGGCCCGCTTCCGGAACAGCCCAAAGGGAAAGGTCGTGGACGCCACCAGAGAACCGGAGGAGTGGAGTCCCCTCCTGTCGAACCGGGTCAGGTAACGCTGCTTCAGTGACGACCCCGGATGGACCTGGAGCATGAATGCCTCACCGCCGTAGGTCCTGTCCTTCACCAGGAGGCAGAGTGAGGGAAAGCTCTTCTTCAGGTTCCGAACCTCCAGGGAGACAAAGACCGGAGCGAGGGCGTGGGTGTCGGCCGGAACGTACCTCCTGACATCGATTCCACGGATGGTCCACTCCGAGAGAAATCCGGACACGGCGATGAAACCCAACAGCATGGCCACCAGGAGATAGAACAGGTTGTTGGTGAACACGATGGCCAGCATGCCGATGACGAAACAGCCGAGGATCAGCACGAAACCGCTGGCAGTGATCGAGATCCACTTCAGCTTCAACACAGGGCTCAAGCGGGACAGAAGTTCGTCCACCCTCTGCTGAAATCCCGTACCGGGAGCTACGACGTTCAACGAGGAGTCCTCCGGAACCGACAGGGCTGGCATGTCACGAGATGAGTCTACCTCGGATCGCCCCCAACCTCTTGGGACTCGATCCGGGACTGTCGCGAAGCTCCAAGTTCCCAGAGGAATTCGCCGAACTCGCTGGCTGGCCGATTGCGAAGCAGGTGCAGGAGATGCCTCAGGATCAGGGGAGGCAACCGGAAGAGCCGTGTGGCATCCAGCTCCTCCGCCGGGCCGTCCCATGCTGGCGCGAGCTCACCGGATTCGAAAAGAACCACCGGGTTCACGGGGACCTAAATTGAAAGCGGAGGCCTCGACGGGCGCTATCCAGCCAGCACCGAGACCGGACAGCCACATGACCCCCAGAGCCGTCAGAGTCAGGCCGGCGACCAGCAGGACCAGCCACCATTTCCGGGCCCGGTCTGGCCCCCTCGAGGCGTATCGGATCACCGCCACCTCAGCTCCGGGATCAGCCCCGTTCTCCGCACTGTCACCTAGGAGCCGCATCGACTCAGACGGGGACGGGAACGGCATCCAGGATTTCGCTCAGGATCTCCACGGTCTGATCACTTCCCCGCCCGGTCGGGCTCACCTTCGAAGAGAGTATCAGACGGTGCGCCAGGGCCGGGATGGCCATCTTCTTCACATCGTCAGGAACGCAGTAGTCCCGGCCTTCGACCATGGCGAAAGCCTGGCAAAGTCTGTGAAGCGCCAGAGCTCCCCGGGGACTGATGCCGAGCTCGATGAGATCCGAGGACCGGGTCCGGTGGACAAGGCGGAGCATGTAGTCCACCAGACTCTCGTCGACCCTGACGGTCTCCACCCTGTCCTGCAAAGCCAGGATATCCCGGGCGTGCATCACAGGAGACAGGCTGGCGACGGCATGAGCCGGGTTGGTTCCTGTCAGTATCCTTCGCTCGTCCTTCAGGTCGGGATAACCGATCTCCAGGCGTACGATGAAGCGGTCCAGCTGGGACTCCGGCAGGGGGAACGTGCCGTGGTACTCCACGGGATTCTGGGTCGCCATCAGCAGGAAGGGACGGGGCAGATCGTAGGTTCGTCCATCCACCGACACCTGGGCCTCGTTCATGGCCTCCAGCAGACAACTTTGAGTCTTGGGAGTCGTCCGGTTGATCTCGTCGGCCAGGATCACATTGGCGAAGAGCGGCCCGGGCTTGAACTCGAATTCGCCCTTCTTGGCGTCGTAGACAGAGACGCCGACGATGTCGGAGGGAAGCAGATCATTGGTGAACTGAATTCGCTGGAAGCTGCAATCGACGGATCGTGCCAGGGCGTGGGCCAGGGTGGTCTTTCCGACCCCGGGAACGTCCTCGATCAAGATGTGCCCCCGGGCGAACAGGGCAGCCAGAGTCAGCCGAACGGCCTCGGGCTTGCCCACGATGATCTTCTGGATGCTGTCCTGAAGGTCCCGCACCGTTCCTGGCTCGTCGCTCTGGCTCATGCCGCGCCCCTCTCTCGTCACCGGCGTCCCGACCTCCGGCACCCTCAGACCTCGACCCAGGGCGATTCGATGTGCCAGGCACTCATGTCGAATCCCGAGTTCATTTGATCCCGAAGGAATTGCCGGATTTCGGGGAGAAAGGGCAGTGTATCCAGATCATCCAGGTGCATCCACCGGACGCCGATAACCCTCTCATCGGTGGAGTCCTGACTCAACTCGCCTGCCCAGCTCTTGACCAAGAACAGGATGTGCAGGATGTGGCGGCTGCCATCGGGAAACAGAGTCTCCGTCGTGCCCAGCAACCTCCCGATATCGACGGTCAATCCTGTCTCCTCCAGGATCTCGCGCTTCAACGCGGCCGGGAGAGTCTCTCCCGGCTCGACTCCTCCCCCGGGCAGCAGGTGATACCGGGCGCCGTCCTTCTCGTGAAGCACGGCGAGCAGATGAGGCCCATCGGCGAGGAGCCCTGAAACTCGAATTCGAATCGTGGTCACAGCGGTGCTCAGAGTACCACGAGAAGCCAGCGGCAGGCTGCAGCCCCTTGGCGGCCGCCCCCTGGTGGCCGCCGGCACCCCCAAAGGGGAATGTGCTGGCCCGGGGCAGGGGGGTGGAAGCTAACACGGAGGTGTTTGAGTGTGAGGACTGAAGTAGGAGGCTCCCGGCATGGTGGATCCGGGGACACACGACT
>JAJFLN010000593.1 GCA_021772705.1 Candidatus Cloacimonadota bacterium
TTTCCCTGGAAAGGGGAGCAGACCATCCGGGTCGTCGACGGTGTCATCGAGTGGAGCTCCGTGGGCCTGGTCTACAGCGCTCTCCTGGACTGGAAGGGCAATCAACTCTCTTGCCGAGGCAGCTACGATCCCGTCAGCGGCCTGGGTCATCTCGGATGGAGCGGCGACCGGGACCTGAAGGAGATCGATCTTCTGGCACTCCTGGCTTCCAGCCCAGGTGGGCCGGTCCTTCAGCCCGCCGGCACCCTTCCCCGCACCACCCTGTCGGGCCGAGCCCACGCTCAGGGCGAGTTCGTGATCCGGACAGGGCCGGGCAATCAAAAGGGTGGCGACAGCACCTGGGTCCCGATTCGCATCGGAGACATCCCTCCCTTCATGCTGTCCTGGCGTGCCTCTTCGGAGATCCAGGAGGGTTCCATCAGTACCGTGGAGCTCCCAGTGCCTGTGCCAGTCAACCAGCTGGCAGTGAACTGGAACTCCGGCGGCGCCCCGGGATGGCAGATGAAGTTGGGCCTCCTGTCAGGTGCCCTCAGCGCTGATGGCGAAGTCCGATGGCCTCCACTGGAGTCCGTGGCCACGACGGTTCGTATCCAGGGTCTCAAGCCGGCGGGTCACCCGGGCCTGGCCCATCTGGGGGAGGCTTGCGAGCTGTCTGGCACCCTTCGAGTGGGGCCCAAGTTCCCCTGGTCATTCGACGCCGATGCCTCGAACCTGCTGGTGCCCCATCTCCGGGAACCCGTTTCTGGAAAGATATCCGGGACTCTGTCGCCGGACTCGGTGCGCCTGACATCGAAGGGGCTGGCCCTGGATGGAGCCCGGGCCTCCGGTAGCGTTACCTATCAACTCGGATCGGCAAGATTCGATCTGGTCGGCAAGGTCGAGGACGCGCCGGTTCGCTGGCTTCAGGAGAGCGGATGCCTGGAAGGCGTCGAGGGCGACGGCATCAGCGGACGCATTGAGGCCAGCGGCATCCTGTCGCCCTTCAAGGTTGAAACGGGGCAGTTCAGGGCCACAGCCCGCGCTCTGTCGGTCTCGGGCATCTCCGCCGGTGGAATCGAAGCCCGAGGCCGCATTGAGGGCGACCGGGTCCTGGTCGATTCCCTGGTGGGTACCGGAAAGGGCGATCTCTTCCGATCCGTTCGACTCTCGGGGGTGATGAAGCCCGGGGCTCTACCCACGATCCGAGGCCGGGTAAGCGGCCTTCGAATCGAGGCGTTCACACCTCTGGCCAGCGGTCTTGCGGAAGCGGACCTTCAGCTGTCGGAGCTGAGCCACGAGGTTCACGCCACGATCCGGGACCTGAAGGTGCCCGGTGCAGGTCTGGCGATTCCCAGCGTCCAGCTGGACCTGGCCCCTGACGGCGATGGGGAACAGCTCGTGCTGGCGTTGCCCGGCAAGGGAAAGGTCCGTGCTCGTGTCTCCTGGAAGGGGCGCGGGCGATGGCGGACGGCGTCGGCACGAGGTTCCTTCGATCTTCCCGATGTGGCCTTCTTGCTGGCGCCGAAGGGCTTCCTCGAGGGGGGCAGGGTTGGCGGTGACTTCGACATCGCCGTCACCCGGCGCCGGGCGCCACGTATCGCCTTCAACCTGAACCGGATGGAGCTGAGGACTCAGCGAGGGCCGCTGGTGGCCGATGGTCCCATCGCTGGCCTGCTCCGAGGAGGGCGCCTGGTGTTCTCGCCCTCAGCGGTCACCCTGGCCGGCGGACTGCTCTCCTTCGAGGGAGTCGCCGGCCTCTCGGAAGGCAACTGGGACTTCAAGCTCGAAACAGCCAACCTGCCAGTAAATTTCGCAGGCCACGGCCAAGCGGCCACGGGAGCCATCGCGGGCCGGCTGTTCTCCACGTTCCAGCTCTCCGGGACTCTGGCCCGTCCGACTTTGCTGGCAACCGGAAGGCTGGAGCAGCCCAGGCTCGGACCGGGTCTGGCGATCGCTTCGGCAGGAGGCAGGAAACGGCCTCCGGTTCTGGATCGGGTTCTGGGTCGACTGACCTACCGATCGGGCAACCTGAAGGCGGAGGAGTTGAAGTTCCTGCGAGGTCAGGAGGAATGCACCATCAGCGGGACCCTGCCGGTTCATCTGGCCCTGAGTCCCTTCGCCATGTCCTGGGGACGGGAGGCGATGGACATGCGAGTCGTGTTCCCAAGGACGCCTCTGTCGGTGGCCTCTCTGTTCGTGCCGGGAATTCCCGCCACCTCTGACGGTGACTTCCAAGCCGATGTCTCCATCTCTGGAACGCCAGCGGCGCCGCGAGTGCAGGGTCTGGTCATCGCCCGGGCCGGAAGGCTGGATGTGCCCGGCCTGCCGCTGCCGGTGACGAAGCTGGAGACCAAGATCGTCCTGACGGAGGACCGGGCCTCCATCCACGAATTGACCGGTCGTCTCGGCAATGGGGTGCTGCGGGCCGGTGGAACCCTGACCTTCCGGAAGGACTGGAATACCCTGTGGGATGTGGACATTGATGTGAAGGATCTGGATGTGGTGGGCCGGGATCTGGAGCTCAACGAGATCGTTGCCAGAGGCCATCTGGGCGGTACTTCGGGACAGCTGCGTCTGAAGGGGGAGGTCAATCTGGAGAAGGGAACCCTGGGACTGGCGCTGCTGGACAGTGGCCCCCAGGTCGACTTCTACGCCCGGATACCGGACTGGCTCCAGTACGAGATCCGGGGGGTCGTGAAACGGAACTTCTGGGTCCGGTCCAGCGCGGGCAACGCGGAGATGAAGGGCGAATTGCTGCTGACCGGCACGGGACCGGATCACAAGATCGGCGGCGAGTTGAGGGCCCTCCGTGGCAGCGTCCATTTCCAGGGCACCCGGTTCGATTTGGAGGAGGGTATCGTGGGCTGGCGGACGCCGCCGGCGCCCCAGCCGATGCTGTTCCCCTGGCAGACCCAGCTGCCGCCGGAGGAGAACCGCGTTGCCAGCGTGTTGCACGTCAACGGCCGGGCCAGCAAGGAGATTGGAAACACGACGATACACCTGGAGGTGAACGGCCCGGCGCGTCAGATGGACTTCCAGCTTCGGTCCTTGCCGCATCACACTCAGGACGAGATCCTGGCCATCCTGGCCACGGGTAGCGATGACCAGATTGCCAAGGCCAGCAGCGGGGAAGTCTTCTCCCGCATGGTGACAGCTCCGCTGGCAGCGACCTTCAACGAGCAGTTCCTCAACCGGCCTGTGGGGCAGATCATCCGGGATGCTATTGGGCTCGATGAGTTCCGGATCGACTCCAACTTGCTGCTTCCCGATCGGACAGGTCCCGTGGTGCCCCAGATCAGCGCCGGCAAGTATCTGTCGGACCGGCTGTTCGTCTCCGTCGACGGTCGCATCGGGGCCGAGAGCCGCCCCCTGGAGCACATGGGGCTGGAGTACAAGCTGAAGGATAACCTGGCCTTCACCCTGGACAAGCAGCTGGGGACTCAGGGGACTCAGCAGTTGAACGCGGAGCTGACTCAGACCCTGCGCCAGGACGAGACGAAGGTCGGGATGGCCTACCGGATGCGCTGGTGAGAGAGCCTACCGGTTCCTGAGTTCCCGAGCCTTGGCTTTGGAAGCGGCGGCCCCCAGACTGTCGCCGATCTGGCTCTGAATCTTGCCCATCAGTTCGTGGGGTTCGGGACTGTCGGGAAACCTGGAAATCGCTTGCTCGACCTTCGCTTGGGCAAGACGGGGCTTGCCGTTCCGGAGGTAGAGCCGGGCCTGATCGAGATAAATGGCCTGCTCCTTCTGTTCCCGCCGGGCCCGGAACACGTCGACCAGGTTGCGGGCCGTCTCCAGGCTGGCGACGATCCGGGTCTCTCTGCCCGGGTCGATCCGGATCTCCCGCTCCTCTGTCTCGTGGCCCGGAAACTTGAGGGTGATCACGTAGTAGCCGACGGCAAGGGGCAGCCCCCTGAGGGGGCTCTCGCCGGCCTTGCGTTCGCCGGGCAGGAAGATCTCGGTCCCCACGGGATCGGCCTCCACCGTCAGGGTGCCCCGGGCGCCGTCGGGGCCTGTGGTTCCTGGAATCCCGGGAAGGCGCAGGTTCAGGACCCTGCCGGCGGCGATGCGAATGCGGCGCTGCAGGATCGGGGCGCCGAACCGGCTCAACTCCAGCTCGTAAGTATCGGGTGGCAGGCCGCGCTTGAACAGGGGAGTCGCTCCCACATACCTGCCGTTCAGCAGGACCTCGGCGCCCGACGGGTTGGTCTCCACCCGTATGGCGCCGTCCTTCGGCGTCTTCGACTCCTCCACCTGGGCCGTCGCAGCCGCCGTGGTGGCCGTGGCGGCCGTGGCGGCGGCCGATGGGGCCGCGGAGCGACTCAGGGCCGCCGTCGAGGTGCCCGTCGCTGCCGTAGCCGCCACGCCGGTCTCTGGAGCGCGGGATGCAGGGGAGGCGGTCGTCGGAAACGAGGGTCCTGTCGGGAAGCGAGAGGGGTCCGAATCGAGCTGCCGCAGTCGAGGCAGGGTGGGCGTGGCCGACTGTTCGGGTATCACGATGACGCGACGGGCCGGACTGTCGGGTTCGCTCTCGAACTCCTGTGTCGTCCAGGGGGGAGCCGGGCTTCTCGGTGGAAAGGACTGCCTGGGAGCATAAACAGGCCGCTCCGGTGCCGTCTGGAAACGGCGGAGGGCATCCCGCACGGCGTTGCCCGTGGCCAGGGGCGATCCGTCCCGGCTACGCCACTGGCCCGCAGCCGGAGATCCGCAGGTGATGAACAGGAGCAGGACAATGACGTAACGAATCATCGAATCGATCCTAACGAATGGGTCACGCCGGCGTCCAGGGATCGGGAGGGTGGCCAGGAGCCACGCATGGGGGCGGCCGAAGGGTGCATGTCCCGCGGGGGGCAGCCAACATTGTGGTGTCTCACGGAGGCCACAGAGGTTTTCGTGTGGA
>JAJFLN010000594.1 GCA_021772705.1 Candidatus Cloacimonadota bacterium
ACTTCCCGGTCGGCAGATCGGCAACGATGCGATGGTCAAGATGGGTAGACTGAGGTACGTGGGCAAGTTGACCCGTGAGGAGATCCGAAAGGTCCTCTTGGACGAGGACGAGTTCGACGTTTCCGAACGGGAGGTGCAGTATGCCTATGAGTGGTACGGGCAGCTGGTGAGCGGCGCCGTGCTAAAGGACAAGGGCCTTCTGGCGCGGCTCAAGCGCCAGGGGGGTGTGGTGCTATCGCTGGATGGGGCAGAGCCGATGAAGGGTCACGAACAGGTCTGGCTCGTACGCGACACACTCAGTGGCCGAACGCTTCGAGCGGAAGCCCTGCGGAGCACGACGGCAGCCGAGTTGGTCAAGTTGTTGATGCCGGTTCGAGATGCCCTCGACGCCGCCGGAATCGCGGTGCTGGGGGTAGTCTCCGATGCCGAGAAGAACATCCGGAAGGCCGTACGCAAGACGTTTCCTGGAGTTCGTCATCAGCTTTGCGCTCTCCACTACGTTCAGAATCTGGCGGAGCCACTGCGTAAAAGAGACGCGAAGCTGCGTGCCGAGCTGAAGCGGCCGTTCAACAAGTTGCGGCAGGTTGAACGAGAGATTCAGAAACCCCGGAAGGACCGCGCTGAGCTTTCACGTCAGGCGGCAGCAGTATTGGCAGATGTGTGCAAGGCGATCCAGTCCGTGCTCAAGGACAGCGGCAAGCCCCCGTTTGACCCGGGCGGGTTGAAGCTGTACGGGCGTCTCGTTGAACTCCGCCAGACTGTCGAGGAGATGGCGAGAACCTGCAGCCACAGCTGTGTGAGGGCGATCCTGGAACTTCTCGCTGTTGTGGACGAAACGGCGGCAGAGGCCGACTGGCTACGTGTGTACTACGAAGATATCCGCGAGGTCGGATCGGCGCTCTTTGCCGATGGTCGAACTCTCAAGGACGCCAAGCGGATGCTGCGTGAATTACGCAAGACGTGGCGGGACGAACAAGCGCGCTACCAGCAGGAGAACCTCGACCTCGACGCCCAAGCTGTTCTCGGCAGTTGGCTCGGCACGACCCGCACCTACGAGCCCGGCCTCTTTCACGCCTTCGCTGATCCGAGAATCCCGAAGACCAACAACGCCACCGAACGTGTCAACAAGAAGCTGAAGTCGCTCGAGAGACGTCTGTCTGGCTCGCCACGACCAGGACGCCGGTTCACACGCAACGCTCCTACCAACGCCATCTTCGTAAACATGAAGCTCACACCCGGAGAGGCGTTCATCGCCCGTCGCCGCCCCGAAGAACTCCGGCTTGCCAAGAAGCTCATTGAAGCAAGAACACGCAGCAACGGAGTGCTTCAACGGGCACGTCGGGACCTCAGTGGTCTCATGACCAGTCTACGAGAGCGATGGAATACCACCCTCGAAGATGAGCCACCACAGGATTCCCAGCCACAGCGCCGAAATCCGGGCTCATGAGCTTTGCCGCCCATGAGCCGCAAGGCATGAGTGGGATCGCAATGTTGTTAAGACCCGCGCGCAGCCGGATAGTGGCCTGCTCAGGTCCCGGACAGGATAGGCGAGGAGCAACAGTGACGGACATGTGCGCAATACCGTACCCACCTCGCCCATCCGTAGCAACCACACTGAGGACGTAGGTTCCTGTTACTGTGGGAGAGAACGAAGCGGACGCAGACTTCGGCTCGACCAGTTCCAGGGAGCTGTCGGGAGAAGAGCGGAAACTCCAGAAGTAGCTTATCTCGTCACCGTCCAGATCCTCTGCTGTCGCAGATAGATCAACGAGGTTCCCCAGGCGAGTCGCGCCGTCCGTAGCCGGAACAACTATTGGAGAGCGATTACCGGGCGGACCAACCTGATGCCAGGCATGACCATTCCAGGCCCACGTGTCACTTAGTCTACGTCTGACGGTCCCAACGTCACCCTGCACATACTCGTCACCGCCGAAGAGGATAATGCTCCCTGTTGATTCATCGAAGAACATCACGCCACCCGCTCTCGCGGGAGGAGACTCTTCTGGTTGCTGACGAATCCAGCCCTGGCCATCCCACTCCCAGGTGTCGGGCAGATGAGAAGGCTGGCCCAACGGAACCACTTCGCCTCGCTGGCGACGTCCCAATGCCAGTATTCGCTTGCGAATCGGGTCCGAGCAGAGCAAGTAATCCTGGCTCGTCAGCGCGATGGGAGTGGTCGGGGCAATCGGCTCCCAAGAGTCACCGACAAGCTCCCACAAGTCCGTCGCCTGTTCAACCCGAAAGAGAAGCGGCGCATCTCTTGAATGGTCATACACGATGGTAGGGACGTGAATGGGCGTGGGGCTACGAGTGAGATCTCTCTGTACCCATGTTGTACCGTCCCACGTCCACGTGTCGTTTGCGAGACCAGCGTGCCCGTCAATGTGGGTAGTGCCGCCAAAGAGCAATACACGCTCATGTGCGAAGTCAAACGCGACTGGGGCAAAGCCACGGGACGGGGGACCTGAGGTAGACTGTGAGACCGTCCAGGACTGGCCGTTCCAAAGTGATGTGCTGAAAGGCGCACCACTACCTGCCGTGCCAGCAAGTAGCATTGTGTCGTGGGCATCATCGTACAACAGAACCCCAGCTTGAATAGTCGGCGACGTCTGAGGAGTGCGTTGGCTCCAGTCCGATCCATCCCACTCCCAAGTATGGCCGAAGCCGGGCGTCCGGAAATCGTAATCTGCGAAGAAGACACCCTTGGCGCGACGAGAATCGTAGGCCGCGGTGAAGTACTGAGACGGTAAAGGCTGCGCAAGAGTTGATGCTGTGCAGAGCAGGGCGAGTATGAGGGCTATTCTGAGCATGAGATTCGAGAAGCACATGTAGAACCAAAGGGCACTGACGTGATGGATCCTAACATGGCTCGATTGCTTCCAGCAATCGAGTCGAGAGAGCGGAGGGTCGCGAAGCGACTACTGGCACGAGCTGAGTGCAAACGCTTTGCTAGAGCAGACTCTCGCTGGGGCGTCTTTGCCGCGACGTTCGTTCCTGAAACAACCACCAGAGAGAGTTCTGCCAATCGACTGGAACGGTCTGAAGGGGTATCTGCAGGTAGCGTTGGAAACCCAGGCGAAGCGGGCTAGCCATACATGTACGGCGAGCGTTGCTTGGCACAAGCCCCGGCAAGCCCCAAGTCGTGACGGCAGTGTGGCCTCTGAGCCCATGTAGCCCGCTGAAGTCAGTCGGATTCGAGCGGGCTCGAGCCGTCCGGCTCGCAAGCGAACCGGGCGACCTCGCCCTCGGGCCTCCCGTTTACCGAGCCAACCCTAGAAGGCTAGGCTATCACTCGGTGGCCTCTATAGATGACACGTCCCGGGGTCTCTCTCAGCTCCCCGTCCTACTCTGGCTAACAGGAGAATGCAGCAGACGATCTCATCTGTCACGCCGGCTGCTGTCGCAGCCGACGCGCCAGACCGGGGCGACACCTCCGCTTCGCTCCGGCATCACCCCTTGACCTCGCAGCTGATTCTTGACGTTAGCCCGATTTGGACTACCGACGTAACGAGCACTCCTGGCCTACACACGTGATACGAAACGATGTACTCGTCGCCCTTGCGCTCCTCGACACGTCGCCGCTTGGCGGCGACGAGCTCGTCGTCTAGGCATCTCAGCGAGTTTCTTCACTCGTCACCCATGGGGCCGGACATCGATGACTTTAGCCGTGGTCACCAAGACGCGGATGGCCACCACGTGAAGCTGAAATGCATCGGTACTGTTTACGGGCAGCAACGGCAGCTAAGATTAGGCCGAGTGCTTGAAAGTGGTACGTCCGAGATCTAGGGGTGCACCGCCGAGGCCGCCGTATGACACGAACTGAATCTGAGGAGTCACCGAGAGCCAAGACCCCGATACCGAACTGTCGAATCGTGTGAGTGAAGCGGTCCAGTCGTGGACTCGTCGAGAGTGGTACCACGATACAGCTATAGTCGGAGAAACTCAGCGCGCGGACAGCTTGGTAAACCACTCCCCGTACATTGTGCAATTTCAGTTCGAAAGACCACAGATATCGCCGAGATGTCCGCAGGGCTGGGGTCAGTGAGTATGAGGATTTCGTGTGTTGACGCATCAATCCAAGTGAAGCCAGATGGTCTGCGGCAAGCGAACATCGCCCAAGCGGAAGTCGCAATATCGACGAGAGTCTGGAAGGACTCAACCGCGATGAGGCATGCGCTTCCGCGAGTACTCGGGAGAGTACCGGATCGCGAAACGCAGCTGAGACCGCCGGCAAGTCGAAACCCTCAAGACTTGGCAGAACGTCTGTCACGCCAAGGAAATCCGGCCGCCCCAGCGGAGCAGAAGCCTGGGGGACAAGGTACGTTGGCCTTTGCTGCGGCGGACCCAACGCGGCGGTAGCAAACGCGGATTCAAAGCTGCGACTGAACGCGGACTCGCTACGGAACTTCACAGAGGCTTAGCCCTTTGGATGAAGGTACGAAGGGCAGAATCCCAAGACTCCAGGTGCCTCGGACCTGTCACGGTATCAAAGGGAACCTGAGCGCTCTGCAGTTGCTGGTACAGCGCCTTAGCCTTCCCGATCTTATCTAACATGAGCGTGCATCGGTCACGAATGCTCGGGAGGGATTCAAGCTCGCTTGCGAGGCCGCTTAGTGCCTCCCAATGCTGATGGTATGACCCAACTCGATCGTATCGGTCGGTCAGTACATCCGAATCGCAAGAAGTCGACGATAGCACGGAGGGCAGAAGCCCCGCAGCGTCGACCGCCGCCAACTCAGGTTCAATAAAGAGGCAGTTGAGGAGTGGGGCGGATGTGTACCGTACACGTGGTGCACGTCCCCCGGATCGTGGCTGCCAATTCTGAAGGCTTGTCAGTCGCAACCCGCCACTCCAGCCCGTCGCAATCGCCGACGACCCCACGGCTAGGTATAGCAACCCGACCAAATCGGAGTAACCGCAGATGAGTTCGTACTCGTTAATGTACGAGAGCACGTAGAGAAAGTAGAGCAACTCGGCGAGGCTCGACGAATCGAAGTTGGCGGAGTATTGACTGTTGTTCCGGAGTACTGTGACATATACGCCCGCAGCGTCAAGATCGGTCAGAATGTCTAGGTAATCCCGAAGCGCCTGCGGGTTACGCAGGGCGGACTCCGAGAAGGCAAATGACAGCAACAACGGGGCCTCTGCTCCGATCGCAGTGTGAGCAGAGATACTCTCGGTGGCCAAGGTCAACGCGATTTGACTCCACGGATCATTAAAGTCAGAAAAGTGGACTGTAGGCGATACGAAGTGCGTTAACGGCAAACTGGCTTGGTACTGAAGGGTGTCGGCGCAACAACTGGCTACCTTCACGGGCGAGGTTAGCGCAGCCCGAGTGAGGGGACCGGAGAAGTAGGCGTAGTCCCGAAGCCACCCCTCGTTCACAGGTGAAATAGTTGACGCATAAAACTGCGGATCAAAGAGCCTGTATGCTGGTGGCGGCGAAAGCTGCTCGAGAGACGCTAGAAATGACAGCATCTTGGCTGGGCTCTCGTGGCGTGGTCCTGCTACGACGCCAGCAACCGAGGCCGAGCCAATCGCCGTTTCGACCTTATCTGACTTTCCGTAGCCGTGTTGGATGAGTAGTGGCATGGCGCAATTGAACCTAAGGCAGGGAGTTCACAGCTGACTCGAAGCGGTGGAGCTTCCGGTACCTCAGGTGGGGTTCCTTCGCCAGCAAGCGAAGTACTATAGAGTCGAACTCCTTCGGGAGGGAGGTAGTGAGCTGGCTTGGGGCGATTGGCTCCGCGCGAAGAAGATTGTCAAGCAACTGTCCGGTCGACACTCCCCGCTTCCAGAAGGGGTGTGAGCCTGTGCCGAGCTCGTAGAGGACGATGCCTAGTGAGAAAAGGTCTGAACGAAAGTCCAGTTGTCGCTTTCTGGCCAGGTCCAGTTGCTCTGGCGAGAAGTACTTGGGTGTGCCAACGATGGCGCCGAACTGAGTGAGGGAAACATCATCGAGATCAAGCGCCATTCCCATGTCAAGGAGGACATACTCGTCGAGGCCCTCTCGCTTGATGATGTTCGCTGGTTTGATATCTCGATGCACCTTGTTGAGACTAGATAACTCACCGAGGGCCTGGGCCATCTGGAGTGCAAGGAGTTTCAGCTGGGCGAGCTCGAGTGGTCCGGACGCCTTGAGGTGATCAGCCAAGTCTCGCCCTTCGATCCATTCCTCTGTGAAGTAGAGGACAGTCTCTCCTGCCAGGGCCGCTGTGTCGAGTGGCAGGGGCCCGAGGGCAACCAAGTAGGGGCAGGACACTCCTTCTAGGATGGAAACTTCTCGCTTAGCACGAGCTCTATACTCGGCGAAGAGTTCCTCGGTGTCAGAAGAAGGATCATCCTGAACGTCGGGTTCAGTCTGGTGGAGGATCTTGAGAGCATAGCGTGTATCGTTGATCTTACAGCGATAGACGCCCTTCTGGCCGCCGCCGGTAACGTAGACAGGGTCGGATACCTGCGGGAAGGCAGTCTGTATCTGCTCAATTGTCCAGCGGGGGGTAGCGGGCATGGTCAGAAGGGGGATCAGCAGAAGGTTGATACGTTAGGGTGAAGTAAGAGTACGAGACGCGAAGTTCTTAGGCAAGCCTCAAAAGACCAAGTGGTTGCCTAAGCCCTCACCACCTCAAGGCGAGCCGTAATTGCTACCAAGAGCCGCGTACAGCGAAGCAGCAGCCGGGCTCCAGACGTCCGCCTCGCAGGCGAGTCGGACGACGTCGCCCTCATCTCCACTGTCCTTCTGGCGCTTTCAGACAAGGCAGGCACTTCAGAGGCATGGATTGCAACGTCCCCATGAAGTCGCCTGGTGTTCACCGTCCAATTCGGCCTAACAGAAGGAATGCAGCAGACGATCTCATCTGTCACGCCGGCTGCTGTCGCAGCCGACGCGCCAGACCGGGTCGACACCTCCGCTTCGCTCCGGCATCGACCCTTGACCTCGCAGCTGATTCCTGACGTTATCAGCCTTGCTACCAGCGTTCCGTCTCAGCTTGTTGCATCCACCCAAAGTCCTGCGTGGGACCGGCCTACTTCGTGGCCGGGCCCACGAGAGCCACGGCCATAAGTCGCGGAACTACGCAGATATCCCCGGTGGTCAGCTGCGCGCACAATGGTGCCACCGGGACCTCGCTCTCCGC
>JAJFLN010000595.1 GCA_021772705.1 Candidatus Cloacimonadota bacterium
TATGGATGCCCGCATCCAGGACGACTGAATGGCCGAGTTTTCCCGATCCGTTCGTCCTGAGCCTGTCGAAGCATGTCCTGAGCCACGCCGAAGGGGATGAATGGAGCGGGCGGCCATATCGTCTGAGCTTGTCGAGGGGCCATCCCCTTCGGCGTAGCTCAGGACGAACGGGTCCCAAACTTGGCCACGAACTCCAGCGAACCATGAACGGATGACGGCTGCTTCGGTTCCGTCTCACTTTCTCTTCTTGCTGCCATGACGATCGAACAACACGGGCACGACAAACATGTTGAGGACGGTGCTGGTGACCAGCCCGCCCAGGATCACCACAGCCATTGGGGCTTGAAGCTCATTGCCTGGAGCGTCACGAGCCAGGATGAGGGGTACCAGTGCCAGGCCGGAAGCCAGGGCTGTCATCAAAACAGGTGCCAGCCGCTCCATGGATCCCTGGACCACGGCTTCGTGGTGTGACTTCCCCTCCGAGATCAGGTGTTGATAGTGGGTGATCATCAGCACCCCGTTTCTTGTGGCGACGCCAAAGAGGGTGATGAATCCCACCAGACTTGCCACGTTCAGAATACCTCCCGTGAGGTGTACCGCTGCGATGCCTCCGATCATCGCCAGGGGCAGGTTGACCATGGTGATCAACGCGAGCCTGACAGTGCCGAGGGCCATGTAGAGCAGCACGAAGATTCCAGCGATCGCGACCAGGGACAGCAAGCCGATGGTTCGGCTCGCCTCCTTCTCGGATTCGAACTGGCCGCCGTATGCAACGTAGTACCCCGTTGGCAGTTTCACGGCAGCCTGCACCCGGGCCTGGATCTCCTCGACGACGCTACCGAGATCGCGGCCATAAACGTTGCAGGAGACCACGATCTTCCTCTGCACATTCTCCCTGTTGATCGTGTTCGGCCCGTCCCGTCGACGCACTGACGCCAGTATGTGCAGAGGAACCTTCATCCCTGATGGTGTGTCGAAGAGGGTGTGCGCAATCGCGGCTGCGCTGGCCTTTGCCGAATCCTCGTAGCGGATCAGCAGATCGAACGTCCGGCCCTGCTCCAGCACCTGTCCGACCCTGTGGCCGGCGAAGGCTCCCTCCACGGCTTCCGCCAGGTCACCGACACGGAGCCCGTACCGGGCCACGGCCTTGCGATCGAAACGGATCTCCAGTTCCGGAATGTCGCTGACCTGCTCCACAGAGAGGTCGACGACTCCCGGCACCTTTTCCATTTCATCGCGAATCTCATTGGCCAGGACGAGCATCTCCGGGATCTCGAGGCCGAACAACTTGACAGCGACCGCCGAGCGGGTGCCCGAGAGAAGGTGATCGATGCGGTGCGAGATGGGCTGTCCCACGTTGAGAATCATCCCCGGAATGCCTCGCATGGCCTTTCGTACGTCTGCGAGCACTTCCGGTTTGGAGCGTTCGCCCAATTGCAGTCGAACGTCGATCTCCGCTGCATTGGAACCCTGTGCGTGTTCGTCCAATTCGGCCCGGCCCGTACGTCGTGCCGTCGACAGGACTTCAGGAACCTCATGTAGCTTCGCCTCAATGAGACGTCCGAGCTTGTCGGACTCGACAAGATTGGTGCCAGGAAGAGTAACGGCGCTGACAGTCAGGGCACCCTCGTTGAACTCCGGAAGGAACGCTCGGCCCAGGTCCTGCAGCGTCCAGAGGGATCCGGCCAGGAGCGCCGCCGACGGCAGCAAGATCATCATTGGCCAGGCAAGGGCGATCCTGAGCTGAGGTTCGTAGCACCACTTGAGGAAGCGGAGCACGATCCCCTCTTGCTCGCTCTCCAGAACATCGCCCAGGAGGTAATAGCAGAGTACGGGGGTGACGGTCAGGCTCACCAGGAGCGAGGCGGTGAGCGCCACCACGTAAGAGAAGCCCAGTGGTGCCAGCAGCCGCCCTTCCACGCCCGAGAGGAAGAACAAGGGCAGGAAGACCAACACGATGATCAGGGTCGCGAAGACCATTGATGGGCGGATCTCGTTGGAGGCGCGCCAGATGACCTCGAGTATGGAGTGACGTCGTTCTGGCGGTTTCTTATGGTTCTCCTTGAGGCGCCGGTAGACGTTCTCCACGTCGATGATCGCGTCGTCCACCAGAGCCCCCATGGCGATGGTGAGTCCTCCCAGGGTCATTGTGTTGATGGTGATGTCAAACCATCGGAATATCAGGATAGTCACGAGCAGAGAAAGAGGAATCGCCGTCACGGAGATGAACGTGGCGCGAAAACTCGCCAGGAAAGCGAGGAGTATCAAAACGACGAGGATGGCCCCGTCCCGGAGGGCATGGAGCACATTGGATATGGCTGTTTCGATGAAATCTGCTTGACGCAGCGCGTTGCGGTGCAGCTTCATTCCGGCAGGAATCTGCGGTTCGATCACGTCCAGTACCTGGTCGATTCGCGCCGTCACTTCGAGGGTGTTGGCACCGGGCTGTTTCAGAATCGCCATCACAACGGCTTCTTCGCCGTCGATGGAGCCCACTCCCATCCGTGGGGCGCTGCCGATCTGGACATTCGCCACCTGGCGAACCCGGATCGGAATACCGTCCCGTTCCACCACCACGGCATCCTCGATGTCCTCCACATGCCGTATCCGGCCGACGCCACGGATCAGGTACTCCTGGCCGGCGGATAGCAGGAAACCACCGGAAGAGTTGGAGTTGGACGCCTCCACTGCCGTGGCCACTTCCTCGAATGACACGTTGAAGGCCGCCAGGCGAGACGGAGACACCAGGATCTGGTACTGACGGACGCCGCCTCCGATGGGGATCACCTGGGAGACGCCGGGCACGGCGAGCAGGCGGCGACGAAGCAGCCAGTCCGCCGTCGAGCGTAGCTCGATGGAGTCTGTCCCGTCACCCGTGAGTCCCAGGAACAGGATCTCTCCCATCACCGACGAGATGGGTGCCAGGATAGGTCTGTCGATATCCGGCGGCAGGGACGGTCCGACGAGCTGGAGCTTCTCGTTGACCACCTGCCGGGCCAGATAGACGTCCATGTCCCAGTCGAACTCGGCCCAGACCACGGAGATTCCGATTCCGGACGAGGAGCGGACCCGCCTGACACCGGAGGCGCCGTTCAGGGCCGTCTCGATGGGAAAGGTTACCAGGGACTCCACCTCTTCGGGCGCCAGACCATGGGCTTCGGTGAGAATAGTCACGGTGGGGGCCGTCAGGTCCGGTAGCACATCGACGGGCAGACGCAGGGCCACGATGCCGCCACCTATCAGCAAGAGCACTGACAGGAAGAGCACGACCAGGCGGCCCTCCAGAGATACACGTATCAGCTTTGCTAGCATTGGAGAGTCTCCTTAGTGGGCATGGCCATGTTCGGGAATCGTCTTGGAGACCGATTGCAGGTAAACCTCGTAGCCGCCCTGGGTAACGACCCGTTCCCCGTCGGAAAGCCCCGACAGGATCTGGACGAACCCTCGCTGACGAATGCCCGTTTGCACTCGTCGCTTCCTGAAGCTCTCTCCGCCAGCCTGAACGAAGACAATATCCCGGCCGCCGTCGTCGTAGATCGCAGCCTCCGGGACCGTCACGGAAGTCCCAATACTTGCCGTCTCGATGTCGATCTCGACGAACTGGCCGATCTTCAGGCGACGATCCTGATTTCCAACCTTGAAGACAACCGGTACGGTTCGCGTCTTGCCGTCGATCACGTCTCCGACCCTGATCAGTTGTCCGCCGAGCGCCTCCAACGTCATCGGTCCGTTGTGACCCAGGAAGCGGAATGTAGCGTGCTGGGCCTCCCGGGCTGTCGCGATATCGGGCTCGAAGACGCGCCCCACGATCCATACAGACGAGAGATCGATCAGGGTGAACACATGGTTCTCCACATCGACCTGCTCGCCAGGAACGGACTTCACCTCCACCAGAGTTCCAGCAATGGGAGCCCGGATGTGAAAGACCTCCCCTCCTTGCCGGCCACCGCGAGTCGTGCCCTCCTGGCGAGCCTGGAGATAGGCCAGTCTCCGTCGCGTTGCGGTCACCCTGCTCTCGGAGAGCTTCATGGCTTTCCTGGCCTCCTCCAGATCGTGCTTTGGAATGGCTCCCTGAGCGACAAGTCGTTCGGCCCGTTCGATCTGCCTCCGGGCAAAGTCAAGTTCCACCTTTGCTTGCCGGGCCTCGCTCTCGGCCTGAGCGCTGTCGAGATCCATGGATGCGGCGGGCACCACGACCGCCAGGATTTCGCCTGCCGTCACGTTCATCCCCACCACAGGCCACTCGCTGGCCTTCGGGATTTCCAACGTGCCCGCCCGCGGTGGGTGCAAGCGCACCTCGCCGCCCCCTCGTGGCCGCACGTCCCCCAGGACTGACAGGGTGTCTCGTAGCGATCTCTCAGTAGCGACCGCTGTAGCAAATGGAATCTGCCACTGCTGCTCCTTCAGGAACGGTACCTCTGTGCCCGGGACGGCAGGCTCCTCTCGCTCTTCGAAGGACTCGCCGGAAGAATGAACGCGAGTCTTGATTTCGAATGTGTCATTCACGTTGGCACTTTGAAGAAAGATCCGAAGACGACAGGGGCCCGAACTCTTGGGCACCACGGTGATTCCGAAGATGCCCGGGATACGGAGCTTTGAGGTTGAGAAAGCGATTGGCTCTGCATTCTCAAAATCAAGACGGACGGTCACCTTCCCTGCTGCAACGGGCAGATACCGCTGTGGGTCGCGAATGTCGGTCAGGTGAATTGCAAACCGCGACTTTTCATTGAGCTGGAGTGGAGGAAACTCCACGAACAGCTCCGCTTCTGGACCCCACATGGTGATAGCCACCGGTTCGATATGGTCCCCTGCGGCAATCAGGCCGGATGCTGTAAAGCATGCGGCAGTGAATATCATCCATATCGTGCGTGTCATTTCGGGTCTCCTTGCGAAAGTGATCTGGTTGTTGCAACGTCCGGCAGATGGCCTGTGGCAGCCTGAAGATCGAGCCAGGCTTTCCTCACGGCCGATGCGTGATCGATGTAGCTGAGTCGTGATTGACGACTCAGCCGATAGGCATCCAGCAGCTCCAGCAGCCCGTGGGAGCCCTCGGTGAAGGAAGCGGTGATCGTCACCAGGAGAGCTGCGGGTCTCTTCAGGAAGGTGCGCCTCTGGGCTTCGAGTTGATCACGCCTCTGCTCGTAGGCAGCCTTCGCCGCTTCCAGATCAGTTTCGAGCTCTTTCAACAGCGCCTTTCGCTGCATCTCGAGACTTGCCTGCTGGGCGCGAGCCGAGGCTTTCTCTCCCTGGTTTTGATCGTGAATTGGAAGTTCCACGACGATACCAGCAACAAAGCCGTTCTGGGTGGGACCCTGCTCGAAATCCAGCTTTCCTCCGAAGAGGGACAGATCGGGTTTTCCATCCCTTTCCGCGCGATTGAGGGAGCTCTGTGCCAGTTCAATCCTTCGATCGAGTATCCGCACTCGCGGATGTTTCTGAACATCTCCCGGTTCTGGCTCCTCCGCGGCTCGAGGTTCCAGATCACCCGATAGTGGTGGAAGCGTCGCAGACGATTTGAGACCCAGTCTTCCCTTCAGCAGAAACCGATTCTTCTCGAGGGCGATTCTGGCCAGTCCTAGGCCGGCATCAATCTGTCCTCGCTCGGCCTCGAGGCGTGAGAGATCGTAACTGGACGCCAAGCCTTCATCGTGTCGAGCGCGAAGCTTCGTCAGAACCTCCTCCAGGCGGTTCAGTCCTTCCTGCCGGGCCTTGACCCCGTATTGATGGGTCAGAGTTTCGAAGAAGAGACGCTGGAAGTCGATGACGAGTTCGAATTCCCGGGCGAGGACATCAGCTTTGGCACTCGCCACTTCTCGATTCGCCTCTGCACGGCGTGCGTCAATTTTCCCGGGCCACAGGATCGGATGGACCAGTTTGATCGTTTCTTGCCGCGCTGCGAGGGCCCCGGGTGTGCCGGGGAGAGACTCGATGTCATAGGCAAGTTCCGGGTTCGGCCGGATGCTGGCTTCGGCGCGCCTGGTTTCGGCGATTGCGACGCTAGTCCTGATGGCTTTGATCTGAGGAGATCTCCCCAGAAACCAGCGGATTGCCGTGCTGCTGTCGAGACTGGATGGGGCCGGTTTCGCAGGACTCCGGTTCTCGCCGGCCCAACCTCTCGCCGGTAGAAGACAGAGGGCCAGTGGCAGAAAGCAGACTGCCAAGAATTTGAGAGTATTGAGGATCTTCAATCGCAACCCTGTGATCACCAAGTTCGAGCTCCTGTCGAGTTCAAGACAGCCCGGATGCTACCGGGCCACTTCTGGGTTGATGGCAACGATGCCGGAGCGAGGCTTCACGCCGTCGGTCCGGACGGACTGCTGTACAAAGCCAGACCAGTCGAGCTGGTCATCCCGTGCTCAGCGACGCGACCCTCGCAGGGCGGGTGTTCTCTCCCGGCCCGCGTTACCCGCAAAACGGTGAAACCTCATCTCTTCAACGAGATGCTGCCTCGTGGGCACACTACGAGTGCTCGCCGCGGAGCAGTGGTCCGTCTGACAAGCTCTCATGTCCTTCCCCGGTCGCACCGAGCCCATGGAGGGCCAGGCGAGATGCCGCCAGGGGGCGGGGCCGAGCGAATCAGGAGCTATTCAGACGGACCGCGAGAGGGCTGCCGGTGGGGAGCGTGCTCGATGTGGCGCGGCGTTGCCCTGGACGGTGTCGCCTGACCCTGCCTGGGCATGGCGTACGCCGGGGGTCTCGGGGACGTGTGGCAGAACCGGATTGCACAGTCCGGGCCGTATGCCGGGACCCGAAAGACTCGCCCCCTGTCCTACCTGTAGACACTGCGGATCAGGCAGGTAGGCATGCCAGAGATTGGAAAACTCCGGCGCCCTGTGAGTGTGCTCGACATTTTCGGCATGGGCAGCCGTGTGGATGAAGTCTCCCACAGGGCCGAGCAGACAGAGCAGCAAGACGAGGATGGAGACTCTTCTCACCAAATCCGACGGTATGAACAGACGCCGTAGCACGGGCCAGATACTACACGGCATCGGCAGCCGGATCAAACAGTTTCCAGCTCAGGGGGTGCGGCCGCCGGGATCGTCGATGTTTCCGAGTCTCAGCTCCGAGGAGGCTCTCGGCCCGATGCACCCGAGTCGCGTTCAGGCGTGCTCCGGGTCTCGGAGACTTCGTCGGCCGGGCCGAGTACTCTGGCGACCGCCAGCTCCAGACAGAGTCTGCGGAGATCGCTGATCTGACGTAGCCGCGAGTCGATCGCTCGGGCCGACATGTCCACGTCTTGTCGCTTCATCTAGTCCTCATCCAATCCTAGTGCCGCCAGATCCATCAGATCCTGAGGGCGTCCTGCCAGCCTCTTCATTCGAGCAAGGCCCTGTCGTGATACGACACAGACACGCATGCCATGCCACTTGAGAATGATACGCGTTTTCCAGACATCTGGCGCAGCCGGTCCTAGCACCAGCAGATCGAGGGTGATTGTCTCCTCACCGACGACCTTGGACACTCGATGGACACGACACTCCGCAGGAGTACCTGGATCGAAGGTCATCGGGAACGCTGGCACCGTGAACCCGAGGGGCCTGATGGTCTCCTTGATTGACTCGATCTGGCCTGCGGGGACGAGCAGATCAATGTCGACAGTTGCTCTCGGATGACCGTGGATTCCCACAGCCAGACCTCCACAAACCGCATACTCGGCACCGACGGACCCGAGCGTTTCGATCAGCTTGACGAACTCGTCATACAGATTCACTGGCGCCGCTCCCTGCCACGCTTCAGGTTCTTGATGGAGAGCCCTCAGCGGACTCTCCTATCCTAGTTCCCATCCGAAAACCCGTTCGCCCCGACCCTTCGACAAGCTTAGGAGAGGGGCCTCTGCTGCTCCAACACTGGCCCTCGACAAGCTCGGGCCGAACGGATTGGGGGGTTCCGGACGGCAACTATCCTATCAGCTGCAGAGGAGCCCCTACCCACACTCGCCGATCTCGCTACCCATCAGTCTGCTGCGATCTCTTCTCGGCGGGGCCTGGCGGTGACGATGAGGCGGCTCTTCCCGGGCCGGATGGTGGCGATGCGATAGCTGGCGGCGGGTCCGGGGAGCTTGCTGCCCAGCTTGGCCAGGTCGAGGCAGATCTGGCCTGTGGTGCCGAAGTTGGCGATCTTCTTCGGGGTCCACGCCGCCATCCAGCCGTGGCCCCAGTGGAAGATGAGCTGTCCGCCCCGATCCATGTTGAGGGGCTGGAAGAGAGTCAGATGGCCGCTCATGTCGTCCTTCAGCAAGTTGTTCAGACCCGACTGGGCGTCCAGGACGGCTGCCCGGACGGCCTTGTGGACCTTGCTCTTGAACAGGGCCATGGCTGTCGAGATGGCGAAGTTACCCAGACCGGCGAGGCCGTCATGACGGGTGAACTTGGTCAAGAAGTCGAGGCGGAAGCGCCAAACGGTCTCGGGGTCGTTGTTTCGCCGCATCACGAAGAGTCGTGTCCGGGCGTTCTTGGCCTGAATTCTGACGCCGGAGGTCTTGCTCGTGATGGCACGGAAGAGCTCCACGTCGGATCCGACCGTGACGTTGTTGTCGAACTTCAGGGATATGTCGTTGATCCGGACCTTCGTGTCGCTGTCGACGCGGTGCCAGTTGCCCATGAGGCGGTGCCAGCCCAGGGCGGCGCGGACGGCCTTCTCGGCCACCCCTTCGCTGATTTCGAGGGCGAAGGGATCCGATATCTTCGAGCTCGGCTTCAGATCTCCCAGAACCACGTGGGCTCGCCGCAAGCTGGGTACCGGGCCGTAGGGAGCCTTCGCGGCGCCGAGGGAGGCAAAGATGGAGCGGTTTCCGGCTCCCTTGGAGACGGACATCTTCACCCGGGCCTGGATCGGTTCTCCGCCGACAGTCTCCCGGACGGCGCCGAACCAGCGCGCCACGTCCTTGCTGGCGAAGGTGCCGGCATTCTCGAGGGCCCGGGTGATCTTGGAGGCCACCGTGTCCTTCTCGATCTTGATCGTCGCCGTCACGTCCGCTTCGGTTCCGGTCCGGAACTGGAGCCGGGTGTTCTCGATCTTCACTCCGGGAGGCAGGCCGTAGGGGGCTGCCGTGCGAACGGCGATCTGGCTGTACTTATCCAGGACCTTGTTGACCTGGGTCAAGGAGGCGTCGTTGTCAATTCGGTCCTCCGGGGCGATGCCCGTCAGGCCGAGGGTCTGCTGAATGGTCTGGAGGTTCAAGATGAACTGCTTCGTGTCATCCAGCAGGGAGCTCTTCTCCGGGGCGACGGTGGTGAGGGACTGGATGAAGTCGTTGCTGGCCATGAGAAAAGCCGATTCGTTGTCGGCGGTCTCGACGATCTTCTCCAGGTCCGACAAGTTCGCCGGGTCCCGGGTCAGGTCGGGCATGTGGAGGACGACCTCGCTCTGCTCCGAGATGCCTCCCGTCAGAGTGCCGTCGTTCTGTCGCAGGTACTCCCGGATGGTGTGTTCCTTCTTACCGATCCGGATGATGGTGGGCCGGGTCTCCTGGCCGTACTGGGTGTTGTTGTCGTAGCAGATGAAGTAATCGGCGTCGGCGGTCTCGACGCAGGCGTAGGCCAGGATGACGTGGCCAAAGAAGACCGAGTTGTTCCAGAGGCAGAGCAGGGCGGTGCGGCCGGCCCGCAGCTCGGCCTTCATCGATTCCGCCTGCTCCCGGGTGATCACCCGGGGCGCCTTCTTGCCTCCCAACTGCTCGGCCAACGTGGACCGGACGAATCCGTGGCCCGACCTCTGGGCGAAGAAGCTGAAGTGAATAGCCTGGATGAACTGGTGCGCCTCCGTGACGGCGGCGACCCTTCCCTGAAGGGGCTCAGGGGCCCTGTTGCTGGAGCTCAGGCCGGCCCGGCGGCGGACTCTCTCGTGGACCCGATCCTCCAGGTCCACCGGGTTCGTCGGATCCGGGTCGGTGGTCATGTCATGGAGGCTCGAGTAGCCCTTGACGAAGATCTTTCCCTTTCGTCCGGCCCTCAGATGGGAAGCCAGCTGGTCCAGGGTGACTCCCTTGCCAAGGGACTCCCCCTCGGCCGGGGGGATGAACTCGCCGTCCTCATGAAAGAGCTTCGAGACGAGAGCCATGGTGTAGCAGTTGCCTGACATACCCCCGAGCTGCATCATCCCGCCGGGATTGACGAATCCCAGGTTGTCCCGGCCGAGCTGGTAGTCAATCTGGTAGCCGTTAACTGCCAGGGGTGTCAGCTCCGCTCCGTCCAGTTTCAGGGGGAGGAAGCCGGGCGGGTTCTGCTTGACGGCGTTGATGGACCGGGCCATGTACCGGAGGGTGGCTCCGGCGGATCTGACGGTCCGCACCGTGGAGCCCAGCCGCCCCAGGACGGCGCGGCCCGTGGCCCGGCCTGTGCCGGAAACGATCATCCCGGTGTAGCCCGGCTCCGAAGCGACAGCTTCGGGAGCGACGACGACGACGGAGAGGGTCAGTAGGAACAGAAGGTTGCGTGGCGCGTGGGCAGATCGCATGGCAGGTGCCTCCCGGGCATGATGAAGGTGCCGACAGACTTCGGCTGCCCCTCTTCAAGCAACTGGCGGGCCATGACAAGAGAAAGTCCTGTTGATGCCGGGTCTCGCCGTTAGAAGCGCCGGCGGGGAAGTTCGGAGGCGCATGAAACCTCCGCCGGGGGAAGGAGATTTACTCTCTTCCAGTCCTGGGCGGGTTGCCTTCGAAACGGACACGCTTGGCATGACCTGCCGATCTTGACAGCAGGTGACCGCGCGCCTCCCACTTGGTCTTCAAGTCTCCCCGTCCCGACAACGGACGCCTGAACGCCGCTCTCGATTGACTTCGCGAGTAGCTGCTTCATCCTCCCAAGACCGAGACGCCATCGATCCGGTGGTCCGCGAGGTTGCCTGTGCGCCACTTGATGTGTATCGTCATGTGCAGGAGGTTTGAGGATGCGCACCAACGTGATGCTGGATGAAGGGCTCGTCGCGGAGGCGAAGCGGCTCACGGGAATCCGGACGAAGCGCGAGCTGATTCACCAGGCACTGCAGTTGCTGATCGCGACTCGCAAGCGGAAGAGTTTGCTCGACCTGGAAGGAAAGATATCCTTACAGCCTCTTGAGCAACGCATCGCTGGATCGGGCTGAGACATGGCCCCTCCAGACTCACGCCGATGTTGCGATCGCGTACTCCTTCGCGACGCGGTGAGCAGGTTCGTAGGAGCAGCCAACGCGTCGGACGATGGCCGCGGGCCGGGAGCACCCCTGTTCAATGGCCGTGATGATGTCAGCCCTCCAAGAAGGGCCGTAGAGGTATCGGTTCCGATACTGTCGGTTTTGCCGGACAAGCTGAACAGGGGTCAGGACATCGGCCTCGCGGATTCGTAGAGAGCCGGCAGGAACACGGAAGCCAATCGCCTCTAGCCATGGGATTGCTCCCTTCAAAGCGATTGCGGACTCCGTGATCTCAGCGGGGTAGAGCAAGACTGGTTTCGAAGGTCTCACGACGAGCTTGTTCCACTTGTTGACACCGTTCTCCCGGGCAAACGCGGCGAGCGCCGAAAGCCAGATTGTCGAGGACTCCGGGTCATGTCGAGCCGGGCCAGCGAGCTTGCGGAGCTTCTCGACGATCACGTAGGCGCCGTGAACCTTGACCCAGGTGAAGAGTAGCGAGACCAGACGACGATCGGCGGGGATCTCGGCGATGGCATTGAGCAAGGTGCGCTCGATATCAACCTCGAGATCCTCAGAAGCTCTCGGACCGGAGATCGGCAGAGCGAGCCGGAAGCCGATAGCCTCCAGGCGATGGTCGAGATTAGCGGTCACTGGAAAGCTCCTGCTTCAAGGTGTTCAGAGACCGTCGAACGTGTTCCGGCCACAAAGGATTGCCATCCCGTTCGGATAGCCAGGGTTCGATCTCAGCGAGTTCCTCATGGGTCGGAGCCAAGGCGATACAGTCGTCAAGATCCTCTTGGCGGTCGCAGTAGGCAAAGAGCTTGGAACGAAGGAGGTCCAGGCGCCCAAGAGTGTGAAAACGAAGAGCGGCACCTGTGAACAGGGGCCGAGTACGGTCGAGCCATCCAGGAGGAAGATCCCGGGTCAGGCTTGCAGGGCCGTTGTTGAACCAGTCTCTTCGCAACGTGAGTTCCGGCCGGGAAGCGGCGAACTCGTCGACGGCCGCCAATATGGTCGCGGGAATGGGAGGATGAAGGCAGTCGAGATCATCGGTCTTTCTCTGAACGATCTCCATCAAGATCAGAGCCGCGCCACCGATGACAATGCCTTCGAAGGCGAGGTCTCGCTCCATGAGAAAGCAGTCAAAGTCTGCGAGGACGTCCTTGGTGAACATAGCGCAATTGTACTATCCAATATTGGATTAAGCAATAATGCGGTGGGCTTTAGGGACCGCGCAAGAATAAATACACAGAAGTCGCGCCCAGATTTGGGTCAGATTCGGCTGGTTCGAGCGAGTGGGACCGGAGGCGTAGTGGGCTACGTCGAGGATTCCGCGATTGAGGAGCGACCGAAGATGGCCTGAAGATGGGATGCGAAACTGCGTAGTTATTCTTGCGCGGGTCCTTAGTTCGAGCAGCGGCGCCGTCAGGAGGCCTCCGGCGGGGGGCCGAGGGCGATCTTCTGCCCGCAGAGCTTGCAGTACTTCGCGTCGTTATCGTGCGTCGTCGAGAAACACCCGGGGCAGGAGGGCGACCGGTCGCTGCCTGCGACGCGAGACATCTCGACGGTGACGATTCCCGTTGGCACGGCGATGATGCTGTACCCCATGATCATCATGGCTGCGGCCAGGGCCTGTCCCAGCGGCGTTTGCGGCGAGATGTCGCCGTAGCCGACGGTGGTGAGGGTGACGATGGCCCAGTAGATGCTTGTGGGGATGCTGGTGAATCCGGCTTCCTCGCCTTCGATGACGTACATCAAGGAGCCCATCACGATAGTGAGGGTGAAGAGAAAGAAGAGGAAGACGACGATCTTCCGATGGCTGGCGTGGATGGCCCGCATCAGGGATTCGGACTCCCGGACGTACTGCATGTACTTGAGAATTCGGAAGACCCGGAGCAGCCGGAGCACCCGGACCACCATCACGTAGTGAGCCCCGGCGATGAACAGGCCCGCGTAGGTTGGCAGGATCGCGAGGAGGTCCACGACCCCCAGGAAGCTGGCGGCATACCGTCGCGGATCCGGCGAGCAGTAGAGTCGCGCAACGTACTCCACGCTGAAGGCGAGGGTGAAGGCCCACTCCAGTGCGTAGAGGAGGCTCCCGTTTGCGTCACGGATGCTGGCGACGCTGTCGAGCATGACCGCGGCAACGCTGCCGGTGATGGCCAGGATGAGCACCACGTCGAAGGCCCGGCCCGCTGGTGTCTCCCAGCCAAAGATGATCTCGTTGAGCTTTTCCTTGAAGGTCATCGTTGCCCCATCCTACTCCCACCGGCCGGCGTTTTCCCAACTCCCCCACTTGGAGCTTCACTCCGCCAGCCTCTCGAGCTCTCAGTGGCAAAGCAACACGCCGGAGAACCGTTCCCGCCATTCACAGCGGCGCTCTGGTGGGAAGGGTCCCGGCCATCGCCTATCTGAGACCCCAGGACGAGGCTTCCCTCCTGATGCAGGGCTCCGGCGTCCTCGTCTTCCCCGGAGGAGAGAGCCTGACCCTCAACTACGAAGGGAACAACGGCTACCCCTGGTCCGAAGAGGATTTGCCGGCCAAGGGCAGGCTCCGGGAAAGGGGATGCTCGTTCCTAGCCGAACGGCGGCTTCGCGGCCCTCGCGATACCGGACGAAAGTGACACTCTCGTCGAGCACGAAGGTGGACGTCACGATCCTGGCGTGTTCTCTGCGGAGCTGGCGCCAGACGGCTGCTGCGCGCCGGTGGTGTGGCCTGGCTCTCCGGAGGACGGCCGAGACAGCAGACCAGGAAGGCCAGAGCGGTGGCCACGGTCATCTTCCAGGGAAAGGCCAGCGTGATCTTTCCCAGTCCGAGGGCACTCCAGACATGGGGCTGCATGACCAGGACGGTCACGAAACCCGTGGCCAGGGCGGCCACGACGCTCGCCGAGTTTCCCCGCTTCGTGAAGAGGGCAGTCAGGAAGACCGCCAGGAGCCCCGAGTAAGCGAAGACCATGACCAGGAGAGCGAAGTCGAGCAGGGTCTTGCCGCTCCCTTCTTGCCAGAAGACGCAGATGCAGGCGAAGCCCCCCAGGAGCAGTCCCCACGTGACCACCGCCAGACGTCCCACCAGGAGGTAATGAGCGTCGTCACGATTCGGCCGGGCGCCCTTGTAGAAGTCGTTGACGAACGCCGAGGCCATTGCGTTGATCGCCGAGTTGAGACTGGAGAGCCCCGCCGCGAACAGGCCCGCCATCATCAGCCCCCTGAGTCCAGCCGGCATCTCCTGGATGATGAAGGTCAGGAAGATCTTGCGCGTGTCATCGATACCGGCGGCCGGCCCTGCGGCTCCCAGGACCTCCGGGCGCTGGTAGAAGACGAACAGGAGCAGCCCGATGAGCATGAACAGCATGGTGATCGGAATGCTGACGAGAATCGCGCAGAACGCCGACAGGCTTCCCCGGAGGGCGGAGCGGCACGTCAGCATGCGCTGGGCCATGTCCTGATCCGTCCCGTAGGCTCCCATGTTGAGCAGCGTGAAGCCAAGAATCGCGGTGAGGATCGTGTAGGACTGGCTGGGATCGAAGCCCCAGCCAGGTTGACTGAAGTCCAGCCCGGGCACGAAGACGGTCAACTTCGAGGTCCCGTCGGGCCCGGCCGTTCCGAGCAGTCCCAGGATCTCCCCCAGGTCGATGGGTATCCGGTGAAGCAGGACCCCGATCGCCACGACTGCCGCTCCGACGAAGACGAAGGTCTGGATCACGTCGGTCCAGATGACGCTGGCGATGCCTCCGACCAGCGTGTAGGCGATCCCCACGGCCACCAGCGCCACGATGGCCACGATGAGATGGCGGGGCTCGGTGGTGCCGAACAAGATCAGCGCTGCCGGCAAGGCGGCGATGAAGATCCGGGCGCCGCTGGCGAATATCCGGCCGATCATGAACATCCAGCTCGCCGCCAGCCTGGCCGTGGGGCCGAACCGGCGCTCCAGGAGCTCGTAGATGGTTGACACGTTGTGCCGGTAGAAGGCCGGGATGAAGAAGACGGCGACGATGGTGACCGCGAGCAGAGCCCCGATGTTGGAGGACAGGTAAGTGAGGTCCCCAACGTAGGCCTGCTGAGGCGCCCCGATGAACGTGGCAGCCGAGAGGGCCGTGGCCGTGACCGATATGGAGACGGCCCACGCCGGCATGCGCCGCTCGGCCAGGAAGTAGTCGTCCGTACCGGATTGCTTGCGGTTGATGATGAGACCGCTGACGAGGAGCAAGGCGAAGTAGCCTGCCAGCACCAGCCAGTCGATCGTCTGAAAACCGGAATCAGCAGTGGTCATGGGGTTCGAGGCGGACGGCTCCGCAGGCCCAGCATACAGCAAACATCGGGACAACCCGACTTAGGGGCCGCGCAGGAATAAATGCGCGGAAGTCGCGCCCAGATTTGGATCAGATTCGGCTGGTTCGAGCGAGCGGGACCGGAGGCGTAGTGGGCTACGTCGAGGATTCCGCGATTGAGAAGCGGCCGAAGATGGCCTGAAGATAGGATGCGAAACTGCGTAGTTATTCTTGCGCGGGCCCTTACCTCGCCGGCGGCGGACATCTACGCCCTGGGCGTGATGCTCCACGAGCTGGCCACGGGCGTCCATCCGGAGGAGTTCGGAGACCTGGCCCGGAAGCACGCGGACCAGATCGTCCGTCTGGCATGAGCGCGGGTCTCGCCTACTGAATCCATCGACCACTCTCGAGGAACCGGTGGAATCCTATCCGACGTCGCCGACTCGGGCGAGTGGCGGCCGGCGGGGGGGGCGGAGGATATGGGTAGTATGGTATGGTTGGCCCATATGAAGACAACCATTGATATTGCTGATTCGATCCTGTCACGAGCGAAGAAGCTGGCTGTGAAACGGCACACCACACTCAAGGCAGTCATCGAATCCGCTCTCAGGGAGGCGCTCGACGGGGAGAGCGAACCGGAGAGACCTTTCAAGCTGAAAACCCGTGTGTTCGAGGGTCGGGGCCTCCAGCCGGGGCTGAGCTGGGATGACTGGAGCGCCTTGCGTGACCTGGCCTATGAGGGACGCGGCGGGTGATCGCGGTAGACACGAATGTGCTCGTCCATGCGCACCGGGCCGAATCGCCCTGGCACCGGGCGGCATACAACTGCCTCGGCTCACTCAGCCAACGCGAATGGGCTCTCCCCTGGCCGTGTCTTCACGAGTTCTTGGCCATTGTCACGCACCCGCGTATCTTTTCGCCGCCGAGTCCCCTCGAGGCTGCTTGTGAGGCGGTCGCCGGCTGGCTCGAAGCGCCGACTCTGAGGTTGCTGAGTGAAACGGACGGCTACTGGGAGACCCTGTCGAGTTTGCTAAGGTCTAGCAACGTCACGGGACCGCGGGTCCACGATGCACGCATCGCGGCCCTTTGTGTACACCATGGCGTGTCTGAGCTCTGGAGCGCCGATCGCGACTTCTCGAGATTTCCGCTGCTCCGGGTTCGAAATCCACTCCATCCTG
Organism: Candidatus Cloacimonadota bacterium; assembly: GCA_021772705.1. Lineage (GTDB taxonomy): Bacteria > Muiribacteriota > UBA6191 > JACPRK01 > JACPRK01 > OFTM100. Next base: position 16,559 of record JAJFLN010000595.1, read on the forward strand.
GCCCGTGACGCGTAGCCGAGCTGGGACTAGCGGGAGAGGACCGAGGTGCTAGACGGTCTCCTGGATCAGGAGCACTCTGTCCCGGAGCGCGGCGAGTCCGACGAGCAGGATCACGGGTCGGGCCATCGGAGACTCGGTTCTGAGGGGGGGGCTGGCGAGTCGCCTCGGGAAGCGGACTCTTCAGAGGTGGAGGGACACGATTCATCTACCGGGGGAAGCTCGTGCCGACGCCCCCGGCGTGCCCGGATGCCCTCCGGCGAGCCTCGGTCTTGACGGCTGTCCCGCCGATGGAGTCTCCTGTCCAGAGTCTCCGTACCCAAATGAGTTACAGCCATGCCGGCCAGGCCTCAAGGGATCCTTGTCAGGTCGTGCGAGGAGAGTTGAAGTCCTTCTTCACGGCCTGGAAAGACTCCCCCTCCGGGGTCAGTTACAGCCATGCCGGCCAGGCCTCAAGGGATCCTTGTCAGGTCGTGCGAGGAGAGTTGAAGTCCCTCTTCACGGCCTGGAAGGACTCCCCCTCCGGGGTCAGGCTTCAACGTCGGCCCCTGATCCGCCTGGCGCGGGCCCTGGGCATCATGGGGAAGCCCCGGTCGAGCGACTTCGAGGTCGCCTTCCGGGGGCTCTTCCACTCACACCCCAATCAACCGAGGTTCTTCTCGACGAACTCCCAGTTGACCACGTTCCAGAAGGCCTTGATGTAGTCGGGGCGAGCGTTCCGGTAGTCGATGTAGTAGGCGTGCTCCCAGACGTCCAGCGTCAGGAGACAGCTGGAAGACATGGTGAGCGGCGTGCCGGCGTTGGAGGTCTGCTCGACTCCGAGGGCACCGTCGGCCTTCTTCACGAGCCAGCACCAGCCGCTTCCGAAGAGCGTGCCGGATCTGGCCGTGAACTCTTCCTTGAACTTGTCGAAGGAGCCGAAGGCTGCGTCGATGGCCGTGGCCAGCGCCCCCTTCGGCGTGCCGCCGCCCACGGGCGACATGCCGTTCCAGTAGAAGTTGTGGTTCCAGATCTGGGCGGCATTGTTGAAGATCCCGCCGTCGGCCTTCCGGACGACGTCCTCCAGAGACATGGTCTCGAACTGTGTGCCGGGAATGGCGTCGTTCAACTTCTTCACGTAGCCCGCGTGATGCTTGCCGTAGTGGTACTCCAGGGTCTCCTTGGAGATGTGAGGGGCCAGGGCGTCCATCGCGTAAGGTAGCTCGGGAAGCTTGTGCTCCATGAGGGATTCCTCCTTCCGGGGCGGTCCCGCAGGGGAACCAGGCTCCACAGCGTACCAGACCCGAGAGAGATAGTGGCGGAGAGAGCAGCTCCGGCGCCCCCGTGCCCGAGTAGTCGGGCTTCGCGGGACTTGAGATGACGCCGGAGTTCCCGGCGTGCCCTGAGGTTGAAGACGGTCCGCCGGGAGGCCCCCATGCTATTCGGGTGGTCGCCGGGAGTCAACGGGGGCCAGAGCCCCAGGTTCCGCGGAAGTCGTAATGGGCTGGCTCGCTACGTCCGGCGTCATCCTCTTGCCCAGGCGCGTCCGAAGCGAAGTCAGGACGGCATCGCGGTGCTCCACATGAAGTGCTCCTCGAGCGATGGTGTTAGGTGCTCTTCGTGATGTTATAGAACCGTCGATCCAGGATGAACTGGTGTGGTCTCGGCGGTCACACTGTCTCCCCCCATCGAAGCCTCGAGCCTGCCGCCGCCGTGGGGCTGAGGGTCAAAGAGCAGGGGGAGCATTCCCGATGTCATGCAGCGTGAAGCTCCGCATTGGACGCCGTGTCTTGCAGGATCTGGTGGCATCGGGTGAAGATCTCTTCGACGCTCACCGGGATGAGGCCGAAGGCAGTGCTGGGTGCATGTCCCGTAGGGGGTCCCCTCCTCCATTCGCCCCACTATGGATGCGGGCATCCATAGTGGGGCGAACGGATCCGGAATAGGCCAGGGGACCCCCTACGGGACATGCACCCGGTAGTGCTCACGAACTTGCTTCATGCTCTCGTTCCGCGATAAGCTCACTCCAGAGATCCATAAGGAAGAGACCCGCGGAAGGAGTGAAGGCTTCTGTACAAGCCCATCGAGGATTACGGGATCATCGGCGATCTGAACACGGTGGCTCTGGTGGGGCTGGACGGCTCGATCGATTTCATGTGCTTCCCGGACTTCGATTCGCCGACGGTCTTCGCGGCGTTGCTCGACGACCGGAAGGGCGGCTCGTTCCGGCTGGCGCCGAAGTCGGAGGACGTGAAACGCCGGCAGCTCTACCTTCCGGACACGAACGTGCTCCTCACCCGCACTCTCGCCACGGACGGCGTGTCGGAGGTCTCGGACTTCATGCCCGTGGAGGACACGGGCCCGGAGCACAACATCGTCCGCCGGGTGAAGACGGTGCGGGGCGAGATCCTCTATCGAATGGTCTGTGACCCTCGCTTCGGCTATGGCCGTGTCCACCACCGGACCGAGCGCACTCCCGGGGGGATCGCCTTCCTGCCCGAGAACGGCGCCGAGCCGCTACGGCTGATTGCCTCGGTCCCCCTCGAGCTACGGGAGGGTCGGGCGGAGGCCCACTTCACGTTGCGCGCCGGTGAGACGGCTTCCTTCGTGCTGGAGGCCGTGACCCCGAGAGAGCCGACGCCGGCGCTCCGGGAGGGGTACGTCTCGGAGACCTTCAAGAAGACCGTGAACTACTGGCGTCAGTGGGTCGGCCGCTCGACCTATCGCGGCCGCTGGCACGACCAGGTGATGCGCTCGGCGCTCACGCTGAAGCTGCTGACCTCGAGCCGCCACGGCTCCGTGGTGGCTGCGCCGACCTTCGGGCTGCCCGAGGCGATCGGCGGCCCGCGGAACTGGGACTACCGCTACACCTGGATACGGGACTCGGCCTTCACGATCTACTCGCTCCTGCGGCTCGGCTTCACCGACGAGGCGACCGCCTTCGTTCGCTGGGTTGAGAAGCGTTGCACCTGCGCCGTCCGGAACGGCCCCCCGCTGATGACGATGTACCGGCTGAACGGCGACGCGGATCTGGAAGAGGAGGTCCTGGAGCACCTGGAAGGCTACCGGGGCTCGTCGCCGGTGCGTGTCGGCAACGGCGCGGCCCAGCAGCTTCAGCTCGACATATACGGCGAGCTGATGGACGCTGTCTATCTCCACGACAAGTACGTCCATCCCGTCTCTTACGACCTGTGGCAGGTGCTGAAAAGGATGGTGGACTGGGTCTGCGAGAACTGGAACCGTCCGGACGAAGGGATCTGGGAGGTTCGGGGCGGGCGCCAGCACTTCCTCTTCTCGCGCGTGCTCTGCTGGGTCGCCCTGGACCGGGCCGTGCGACTGGCCCGAAAACGAGCGCTGCCGGCGCCCCTGGAGCGGTGGGCCCACGAGCGCGACGCCATCTACGTGGATGTGATGGAGAACTTCTGGGATGCCAGGGCCGGCCACTTCGTCCAGCACCTCGGATCGAGAGCTCTCGACGCCTCGGCGCTCGTGCTGCCTCTCGTCCGGTTCGTCGGGCCCCGGGATCCCAGATGGCTCTCGACGCTGACAGCCATCGAGCGAGAACTGGCCGACGACTCCCTGGTACACCGATACCGCCCCAAGACGGCCGCCTCGGACGGGCTCCTCGGCGGCGAGGGCTCGTTCTCCACGTGCTCGTTCTGGCTGGTCGAGTGCCTCTCCCGGTCCGGCGACCTTCAGAAGGCCCGCTTCTACTTCGATAAGATGCTCGGCTACGCCAACCACTTGGGTCTCTACTCGGAAGAGCTGGGTCCTCAAGGCGAGCATCTGGGAAACTTCCCCCAAGCTTTCACGCACATCGCATTGATCAGCGCCGCCTTCGATCTCGATCGCCGGCTCTCGGCGGCCGGATGGTCCGCTTGAATCGCCGGACTTGAAGCGCGGAGGGCATCCAGACCCCAGCCAGCCCCATCGGGACCGCCACAGATCGCTGACGATGAGCGACCTCCGGCAGCAGCCATAGGCGCTGGCGAGGATGGGCACGGCCTCGTCGGGGCTCGGGCATGTAGCACCAGCTCGAGTTCGACTGCCGGGACAGACCCGGCATCCACTGTGTACGCAATGTGGCGGCCATCCGCCAGCCTCGGTGGCGGTGGGTTCCCGGGCCAGGCCTGCGATACGGCCGGGTGTGCATGGAAGATCTGCCGCTACCTCTCTTCCGCTGAGTGTGGTGTCTCTTGGCCCGCGGGAGATGGCGGAATGCGCTGCGCTGCTTCGCCGGTTTTCGGCTCAGGATCTGACGCTGGCTGATGCCCTTGGCCTTCACCTCATGAAGGTCCGGCGGATCCGTAGCTGCTGGTCGACAGAGTTTCATCTGTCACTCACTGGCGTCCCTCTTACCATCACTTAGGACCCACGCAAGAATAACTACGCAGTTTCGCACCCCATCTTCGGTCGCTCCTCAATCGCGGAATCCTCGACGTAGCCCACTACGCCTCCGGTCCCGCTCGCTCGAACCAGCCGAATCTGACCCAAATCTGTGCGCGACTTCTGTGCATCTATTCTTGCGCGGCCCCTTAGCAATATGGAATCTGCAATCCAGCAGGTACTCCGAGCGGGGCAGCCCGCCGACCAGATTGGTGTACCTGGCGAAGGCCGGCTCCGTCTTCAGGGGGAGACTGCCGGGACGATGACCACCCGGGTCCGGATGCCCTGGGGAAGAAGGGATATCTCGGCCTCCACGGAGTCGATGGCCTTCATGGAGCGGCCCAGAGGAGAGTCCGGCGTCGGGGAGGCGTTCTCCGAGTTCTCCAGGGTCCCGTGAATGGAACAGGCGATCCAGGCGCTCCTCTCCTGATACTCGCCGCCGCCGGGGCAGGCTGCGTCTCGGGGCAGGAAGGGATCTCCCATGGGCCAGCCCGTCTCGGGCAGGGGCCACCGGACTCCCAGGTCGCGCAGGGCCTGGGCAGAGGCGAGCAGTCGCCGGCACTGGCGGAGCAAGTAGGGGGCGCCGATGGCCCGGTAGGCTCCGGCGGACTTCCATAACCGCCCCGGCCGGACCCGGGTCCAGGCAGCTGCATCGGGCAGGTGCCCCCGCTGTGACTCGCTGTTCATCATCGCCTTCAGCTGTTCCGCCGAGGTCGCCAGTCCCAGGACCTGATCGTTGACGGCGCCGTGTACTTCGCGGTGACCGGCGAGACGCATACCGTAGCCGTCACCTCGTCCGTACTTTCTAGCGCCCTTTCCAGCCATCAGCTCCCTCAGATAGAGCCGGGCCTTCTCCGGCGCCAAGGCCTCCCGGTAGGCCGTGATCGGCAGCGGTCTCGGATCTCGCCAGAGGTGATTTCCTCGGCTGAGCCGGGAGAGGTCGCCCGGCAGCAGGGAGAGACCACCGCTGGGTCCCAAAGGGCTGGGGTCCAGAAGGTCGCTCAATCGCATGAGCGCCGGCTCTCGCCGATAGAAGCGGTCGAGCCAGGCCCCTCCCGCGCGACCGAACTTCCTTGGCATCCGGATGGCCAGGGAGGCCACGGCCTGCTCTTGGTCCGGTGGCAGAATGATCTTGCCCAGACCGGATTGCCAGCCCTGATCCGCAGAGAACCGGAGCAGAGTCCGGTAGTCGTCCAGCTGGGCCACGGGAAGGATCAGAGTCTCCAGAACCGTTCTGCCTTCCCGCCCGTCGATTCCGACACAGATGGGGTCGACGAACCGGGAGTAGAGCCCCCGGTACCGGCTGCGGAACGCCTCGTAGGCCGTCTGCTCCGCCGGATAGACATGGGTCGCGTAGGTGCCGAAGAGGGGCATGGGTGACGTCCGGCTGCCATGGACGGAGCAGACAGCCAGGCCTTCATCGTCCCAATCCGTCGAACCGCCGGACCGGCATGGAATGGATCGGCTGATCCATTTCTTGCTGATGGCTGCCTTCCTGGCCTGCGAGGCCTCTTCGGGAAGCACGCGGCGAGTTTGCTTGCCGAAGAAGCGGGCGGCTTCCAGTTCTGCAAGTGCTACCAGGCAATCATCCCTTCGATGCACTGCCAGCCGGAAGGCCGGTGAGATGAGTCGCTGCACCGTGTCCTCGCTGATGAACAGGCGGCCGTCGGGCGCCGGCAGATTAAGAAGGCTGGCATACCGGAAGTCCGGTGACTTGCTCAGGACGTGATCGCCGAGCCCCTTGAGGCATCGGTAGACTTCCTGGGCTGCCTCACCCGTCGTGCTGAGCAGGGTGATCCTGTCAACCCGGGCGGCCCTGTGTTGTCCGAACCGGCGGGACCATTCGCCGGCTCGTTCGCGTGCCTTCTCCTCCTTCTCGAAGCGGAGAACCAGCACGATGTCCGGGGCAAGATGCAGGTAGGGGTCCCCGATAAGTATGACTCCTTCGGCGGCCTCCCCGGCGGCATCGGACAGGCTCAGGTCCAGGGCTTGCCGGAAGGCACCATCGGGACCGGGGATGTCCAGACCCGGCGCTGTGACGGCGAGTAGCGCCCGGGCCTGACTGTCGTAGAGCTGGAGCAGGCGCTTCAACGACTCCGGCGACGTGAAGCGAAGCTGGATTCGATCCGACGGCATCTGATCCAGGATGTCTCCCGCCGTTGCCGGCAATCCCGGTTTCCCGGGCAGCCGCCTTGCCAGTGCCGCATAGTTCAGAGGCCGCACGTCCGCTGCCCTGAGGGCGGTGATGGAAATGGTGGGGTACTGGCGGGAGTTGACCTTCAGCCGCCAGGGGGTCGAGATGAGTTGCATCGCGGCAGCGGCGGAATCGACTCCTGTCAGAGAGCTCAACCTGCCAACCACGTTCTTCCACACCTTGGTGGTGGATTCTCGAGGGGGCACCCGAAACCCGGTGGCCTTGATCAGTACCTGGATCAGGGGATCCTCCGGGTTGAGCCTGGCCAGGGTCTCGAGACTCTTCTTCGTCGTGATCCGCTCCACTCCGGACAGGCTACAGGCGAGAGTTGATGAGGCCAGGGCCAGGATAACCACCGTGGTCTTGCCTCGGGTACGGGCTCCGGCCCAGAGCAGACCCAGCCCGATGAGGAGGACGATGACCTTGGCATAGATCTCGCCGCTGAGGACGGATCCAATCGTGGCCACCAAGGTGAGAGTCAGGCCGACGGCACCGAGGGCTGTGTCGGCCATTCTCTGCCGGGCCAGGCCCCACCAGAGCGCCACTCCGTTGAAGCCGAAGCCTCCCAGCACGAGCAAGGGCTGGATATCGCGGGCCCCATATCGAGGCAGGGACAGGATGGCCACGAACCAGGGAAGGGTCATCATCAGCTTCCCCATCCTGACCAGGACGGAGGGAAGAGCTTGGACGCGATGGTGTATCAACAGTTGGGAGCCAATGACGACTGCCGTGAGGATCGTGAACCAGGCAGGAAC
>JAJFLN010000596.1 GCA_021772705.1 Candidatus Cloacimonadota bacterium
GAGGTGCCTCCTGCTGAGTCTCGGGGCGCTGGTTTTCCATACTCGAACGACGAGATCGTTGCCGGGGAGCGGCTCTCATGTGATTTGCGGCATGACGAGTCGTCATGCCGCGATTCACCGGACGCAACGTCATTGGTCTGACCCTTCGGCAAGCTCAGGAGAGGGGCCGGTCCGCGAAACGACGCTCTGTGCCTCGACAAGCTCGGCACGAACGGATAAGGAAGGAAGCGTTAGGACCACCGCACTAGCTGTACGGTATCCATGTCGAGATTCAGCGGGCGACGGAAGTCCTGCGGATCACATGGGCGACGAGCTCGTCGCCGCTCGGCGGCGACGTGTCGAGGAGCCGTCGCTGTGGGTGTAGGTGCGCTTCTAGATCACCGAATCCAGGGACCCGGATGAACAGGTCAGGCTTTCGTATGTCATTTTGGCGACAAGAAGATCGTCGGGTTGGCAGTTCATCGATTGTGCGCCGTCTTTCCAATGGCACCGAGCGCCGGTGATGTAACCCCCTACCGCTCCCCCCGAGGGTCCACCGGGCCGGCCCGGTGGATGGTGACGTTCAAACCGCCCACGTTATCCAGGGGATTGAAGTCCTCGATCCGGAGCGACATGGGCCGGCCCTCTCCTTTGACCACGTAGTGATAGACGTGGTTCTCCAGGTCGTAGCTGTCCGGCGGCCAGCCGTGGCCGTCGAAGGAGACGAAGAACCGCTTCTGCCAGCTGCCGTCGTCCTGCTCCTCGTAGACCGCATCGGCGATCTGTCCCCTCTCGCCATGATCGTAGATGAAGGTCCCCTCGATGGTGATGACGTGGAAGATGCCCTCATCCAGCGTGGTCCGGGTGGTTACCGGGTCCCCCTTGGCAGGGATGACCAGGCCCGTCTCGAGCAAGTCAGAGGGCGGCTCGCCGGCCAGCATCGGCGCCGCAAGGACAAGTACAGGTAGGAGCAGGAGATATCTCAGCTTCATCGCTTCATCTCCAGTTGATCTGGGAGATGGGAGATCGAAGAAGGCACCCCTCTCAGGATGCCTCCTCGACTCGATGCCTGCCACTGAGGAAGGCGTCTCAGTACTGCAACTCCATCTGCATATCCATTCCCATCCGGGTGATGATGCGCTGAGGCTGGTTGTCGATGACCCGCTTCAGCACCATGGTCATGCTGCTCTTCACGTCGTTCCGGACCATCTTGCCTTCCTGGTAGGCGTAGTAGATGGTGCCATCAGCTTGAACCTTCAGGTCCAGGCCTTCGATCTCGGTCTTCTCGCCGGACCGGACGGAGGAGGCGAGCTTGATGCAGTCGAAGTCCCGGATCTTCTCGAACCCCAGAACCTTGTACTCCACATTCAGCTGCACCGGAACGGCCGGACTGGGCTTCATGCTGCTCTTCCAGGAGGAACCGACCTGGAGCTCCTCATCGGGGAACACGAGCTGCATCTGGTTCAGGTTGATGTTGGGGCCGAATCCGCTAGAAGAGACGATCTCGCCGTTCTTTCTCAGGGAGGTCTTCACGGTCTGCCCCACGTTGGGCAGGACCGAGGTCGTGCCGTTGACGTTGATACTGCCGCTGTCGATCCGGGTCGACAGATCGATGACACCCTCGACGAAGGCCGTGACCTTCTGGGTCAGGTACATCTCGGTTCGAATCGAAGTCTTCTGGGTTCGGTCATTGACGTGAACTGTCGTGTTGCCGTCCATGGTCAGGTGATAGACCGACTGGTCCCCCACCTTCGACCCGTACTGAAGCTTGACCCCCCTCGCCTGAGCTTGGAGGCCGCTGGTCGACAGGAACAGTACCGCCATCAACAGACAGGCTGATCTCATCATGTTGTCACGGCCACTTCTCATACGTTGCCTCCTTGGCGAGACCCCCGAGCGGGACTGGATTCATTCCACTCGCAAGTCTGGACCATTCCTATATCCCAATGTTCCATGATGTCAAGGCGACTTGCCCATTTCGCCCCTTTTGGTCCGAATGGAACCGAAAAGTTACGCTACCGTCCCAAAACGATGCGAAAGTCCCGACCCTTCAACCCATTCTGTCAGGTCCCTCCCCACAGCCATCGCCCCCCATCCAGTCACCTGATCCCCAAAGCCCAGGGACCAGACTCCCCCTACACAATTCCCCCCCGCCCTGCCGATGTATTGTATGTGCTAGTATCCCGGCCCGAGCTGTTTCGACCACCACAAGCTGCCCGCTACGGAGCGTCACTCATGCCTCCCAGTCTGTTCCTGGCCCTGAAAGGGCTCCGATTCCGATTGCGTCAGGCCAGCGTCACCGTCATTGGCGTCTTTGTCGGCGTCGTTGCCTTGATTGTCATCCTCTCCGTCTCCAACGGGTTCGAGAAGACCTTGGTGGAGCAGATCCTCGAGAAATCGGGCCACATCCAGGTCTATTCGCGAACTCATCAGATCGATGGGTACGAGGCTCACGTCAAGTCCATCGAGGCCATCCCCGGTGTCGCCGGGGCCGCGCCGGCGATCCTGGCCCAGGGCATGATCGAGAACGAGAAGGAACGGACGTTCTCGGGGGCCAATCTGAAGGGCATCGTCCCCAAACTCGAGAAGAACGTCAACTCCCTCGCTGACAGCATGATCAAGGGCGAGTTCCGGTTCTTCTCCAAGAAGGAGATCATCCTGGGCTCCGAGCTGGCTGGCCAGCTGAAGGTCACCCTCGATGACGACGTCAACCTCGTCAGCCCCGACGGCTCGGTCTTCGAGCTGCGAGTCGTCGGCATATTCCGAACCGGCGTTTCGGAGTTCGACTTCCAGACCATGCTGGTCCCCATCGAGCTAACCCAGGCGGCCTACGGCTTCGGCTCCGGATCGAGCCACATCTTCGTCAAGACCCACGACCCCCTGGAAGCGCCGGGCCTGACTCCCGCCATCAAGGCAGCCACGGGCCTGGAAGCCGCCAGCTGGATCGAGACAAACCGGGCCCTGCTCAACGCCATCTCCCTGGAGAAACGGGTCATGTTCCTGGTGATCCTCCTGACCCTCATCGTCGCCAGCTTCGGCATCGCCAATGTGCTGACCATGATGGTCTTCGAGAAGTACCGGGACATCGGTATTCTTCGCTCCCTCGGCTCCACACGAAAGCAGATCCTGGCCATCTTCCTCATCCAGGGGGCCGTCATCGGAATGACCGGTACAGCCCTGGGGCTTCTGGGAGGCTACCTCATCGGAACCTGCCTGCAGGTCTACCCCATCACCCTGCCGGGCAGTGTCTACGTATCGGACACGATACCGGTGATCTTCCGGACAGCTGACTTCGCCACCGTGACAGTCCTGGCCCTGCTGATCTCCGTCGTGGCCAGTCTCTTCCCCGCCCGCAAGGCCGTCGCCATCGAGCCGATGGAGGCCATCCGATATTACGCATGAGCCCCCCCGTCGCCAGCTTCGAGGCACGGGACCGGAACGGAAATTGGCCGCTCCGGAGGCTGAGCAAGAGTGTGGCCCTTGCAATTCTGGCGGCCTGGCTGACGATCGGTCTCGTGGGCTGTGAGAAGCCCAACACCCAGAACGTGGTGTTCAAGCCTCCCGAGCTAGATCCCGAGGCCCATAGCAATGCGATCCGTATCCAGCTCATCACCCACGGAGGCGCGGCTCAGCCCTGGGGAAACGCTTTCCTCGCCAGGCCGGCCCTAGGTATCTGGCCTGGCAGGGCCCCCCTGCCGAACCATCCGATACGGATCGATGGCCTGGAATCCCGCGCCAACCGGAAGGGCTTCCTGTCCCTCGATGGCCTCCGCACTGGATTTCACGATCTGGAGCTGACAGCGACCGGCTCTCGACGCCGCCTGAGCCTTCCCGTCGAAAAGGGCCGGATGACTCTCTGCGCCATGGAGGCCCTCCCGGACGGCCGGTTCATCGCCAGCCACATGGTGGCCGAACATGGCTATCTGCTGATCGCTCCCTTCCGGGAGCTCCGGAAGCTGCACGAGGCAGTGGTCGCTTTCGTCGACGCCCTGGAGGGGCGGGCAGGAGACGCGGCCTTCGCCGATGCCATCTCCCAGGACTACGCCGATGATGCGGGACGACGGGACGATCTCATCAGGGCACGCAGGTTTTCCCGCCACAGGGGCCTGAAACACCCCATGCAGGTTCGCTCCGTTTCGGCCCGGGTCGGCCCGGGTCACGGCGAACTGAATCTGGTCGCCGACGTTCACGGCAAGCGCACCCTCTGCCGGATGCAGCTGGAGGCGGACCCGGAAGCGGGCTCTCCCTGGAGGCTGATCTCTGTGGCGGGAATGAATCCCCTGGAGCGAGCCTTTCAGCTTTCGGAATCCGACTGAGAGCTGTTTGGAGTGGTATCCCCGTTGCGGTGGACCCGGATCAGCCGTAGATGGACATGAAGTGACTCCCCTGACCTCACAGCCCGGCCGAACGGAGATGACCCATCCATGGACGGCGGTGGTGCTCTGGACTGCCGCCATCTTCCTCCTGGTCTTCAAGGGCAAGGACTTCTCTCATCTGGCGGTGCGGGCCTTCACCCTCCAGGGCCTGCACCTGGGACTGAGATTGGTGGCCATGGTTGTCGTCCTCCGGCTCCTGCAAGACCTGTTCGAGAGCTACTATCGGGCAGGTCCGTTACGGACGGCCGCGGGACTTCTCTGCATCATCCTCTACGGAGCCCTTCTCTGGGGCATCAAGTACGCCGAGGAGATCCTGCACGTCCTCGAGTACAGCCCTCTGGGCGTTCTCATCTTTCTGGCAGTGAGCAAGGACCGGCCATTTCACACCCGGTTCATCATCGCCCTCGCCCTGGCGACGATCATCGGGGTCGCCGACGAGAACACTCAATCTCAGATACCAGGTCGAATGTTCGATCCCGGCGATATCTTCCTCAACACCATTGGCTCAACGCTGACGCTGGTGTTCTTCTGCCTCACTCGGCCAGAGGAGTGAGACCCTTCTTCAACGCCGGCAGGGTCAACACGTCTCCGTCGAGTTTGACCCTGGAGATTCCTCGGCCGTCGGCAGCTTCCCAGCCCACCACGTTGAGGCCGAGACCTCTGCGGGCTCGCTGGTACCGGACCTTCGGCGGCGTCTGAAGCAGCCGAACACGGTTCCCTCGCCAGAGCTCGTCGGCATAGGCCTTGAGCCACTTCAGCTGGTTTGGCATCCGGTACAGCAGGTAGTCACCCAGGCCCTCTTCCGGCAGGGGTCTCAGAGCAAAGAGATAGAGGCCTCGGGCGCCGTACCGGACCAGGGAATCCATGTGCCTCAGGAAGCTCATGTGGTTCTCATAGCCCGGGGGCTTGCCCTCTGGCAGAGCCGACGGCGCCGTCTCGGTTGCAAGCAGCCAACCGGGCCGGTTCCAGTGACGAAGAACTGCCAGTGGCGGACCTGCCGTCTCGGCGAGGCCCCTGGGAGACTTGCCCCAGGCCTCCATCCCGATGCCGTTCATTCCCGGCCCGGGAGAGTCCTGAACCAGAAAGCGCATGAAGAGTCCCGTGTGCTTGTAGATCACGGGCACATCGGCAAATCGCCTCCGGACCGTGGCCGAGACTCGCCGGCAGTAGTAGCCGATGCTGGCGTCCCGGAATAACCGGATATCCTCCAGGACCCGGTTTCGGGCGATCGTCACAGGCCAAGTAACCCGGCTCTCGGGGTCCAGAATCCTGCCCCTGCCATCGCCGTCCAGATCCGGTAAGGGCACCGCCCGGGAGGCGACCTCCCAGCCCGTGATGAACTGGCCCTGTTGCCCGCCCCAGGCCTTCTGGAGTCGTTTCAGACTCTTCCGGTACTTCACCTGCAACCAGGCCTGAAATCCCCTGCGGAATGCACGGGCACTGGGGACCATCTGCCCCGTGTAGGCGTAGAGGTTCAACTCGTTGGTCAGGGGATCCACGATGAATCGCAATCCGGGTCCCCGGTGAAGCCTGGAGAGATAGGCGATCAGCCTCCTCTCGTACTTCTCGTAGTGATCCCACAGGTTCGGCACGTTGAAGGCCGTGGGTGCCTCCACTTTGGGAATGAAGATCGTTCCCGCTTGCCGCGCAGGCTGGGGCAGAGACAGTTCCACCGTCTCCTTCCCCGAGCTTCGAACCCGGATCTCCACCACCGAGCCTGAAGGCGTGACTGCCAGAACACCCAGGAGCTTCGGCACCTGCCCCATCTCCCGGGTAAAGTCGATTCTCAAGCGCCCTTTCTCCGCCACGGCCTTCCAGGCGTCTCCTCCGACCAGATACCCTTCCATACCTCGCTGAGGCCCGTCAGTTATCTCGATTCCGTACTGGAAACCCTTGCGGTCCAGTATCCCCATGCATCGATTCCAGGCCTCTACCGGATAGCGAGTCGCCGGGTTCACGGGGTTGAGGTACAGATGTTTGATCCCGGCCTGTGCCACCTGTTTCAGAATGTCCAGGTCGCCCTTCCAGCGCCGCGCGTTGCCCGCCGAGTCGCCGGGTTGATACTCCGACAGATAGCGAAAGCAGAACATGCCTCCCACGGGTATGAAGGGCTTCCCCCTCCAGATCAGGGTGTGATTGGAGTCGATGAACCACTTGTGGCGTCCCCCGGCAGAGTCGACGTAGACACCGGAAGAATCCCCCAACTCGACCCCGGGCAGACGGCCTGCTGTCAGGGCCACCAAGACCAGGGCGAGCAGGGATGGTTTGATGAAGGGAGACTGGATCATGGGTGAATCTCGAATGTCTTCCACTCGCTCCACCGGGGAGTGGTGGATTCCACGGCCACTCGGAACCGCCAGGGATTCCAGAGCTCCAGTGTCTTCCAGAGTTCCCGGGAAAAGGGTCCGAACCGGCTCTCCGCCCCGGAGAGAATCACCACTCCCGATGTGGCATACACGCCGGTTCCCACGTCGTACTCGGCGATGAAAGGACCGGGGGAATCGGACCTGAGGACGATCTCGATGATCCCTCCTGTCTGCTCGAATGTCAATTTCCCCTCCGAGGGCGCGAGGAGCACCGGTGGCTCCCGGGAGACGGGCACGGCGGGAATGGTGGCCGGAAGCGCCCGGTTCAGGGCCCGGGCTCGGTTGTCGCACTCCTGCTGCTTCAGGTGCAGCAGGTTTTCCAGCATCTTCTGCCGTTCCGGATCCGTCACCGGCGCCAGTTCCCCCGGGTCTGACCGTAGATCGTAGAGCCGGCTCCATCCCGATGGGACCTGGCGAATCAGTTTCCAGTCCCGAGTCGTGACCGCCTCGAGGCCCCGCCCCTCCTCCTCGGATGGCGTTTGATATCCAGCCAGGGTGGTGGAGGAGAACAGCGCCGGGTGGGCATCTTCCTCTTCTCCTTCGATCAAGGGCATCAGGCTGACCCCCTGGAAGCCGAACTCCTGAGGATTGAATCCGCAGAGGTCGAGCAGGGTCGGCGCCACATCAATCTGCCCACACAGACCGGGAAGACGACTTCCGGCCGGGATCTTCCCCGGCGCCTTCAGGATGAGCGGCAAGTGCAAGATCTCCCGGTGGAGCGTTCCACTGAAGTTGGTGGAGGCATGACCGATGAACCCGCGCTCGAAGAGCTCCTCGCCGTGGTCCGCCGTCACGGCGACAATCGTGTTCTCCGCGAGACCGCTGTCATTCAGCCCCTTCAGGATGCTGCTGATGAAAGCATCCATTCTTCGGACTTCGGCGTCGTAGAGCTGGCGAATCAGCTGCTGTTCCCCCTCCGTGAAGTCCACGCTGTCCCGTTTCAGCAGGACGTTCTCCTGGACCTCTCTCAGCCGGTCCCGGGAGGACGGATCGTCGGGCCAATCGTGGGTGACGAGCTCCGACTTCCAGGGTTCAGGCGGCGTCAGTGGAAGGTGAATGAACCGGTAGTGATACCAGGCGAAGAATGGGCGGCGATGCTCCTGCTCCAGGAAATCCACCACATGCCGGTCCTCCGCCTCCCGCATCAGGTCACGCTTCGGCTGATCATATCCGAGGCGCCAGTAGTTCTGCAGACTCGTCAGATAGCTGAGGTTGGGAACCTCATAACCCAGCTCCCGGAATATGGCGGGCAGGGCCGGTAAGCCCTCGAAGGGAACGCTGGCGCGGCCGCGAACACCGTGGACCTCGGGGTAGACCCCGGACAGGACCGTCACCAGTCCCGGGCTGGTCCATGCCGACTGTCCCACGCAGTTTTCGAACAGGGCGCCCTCTCTGGCCAGCAAGTCCAGGCCAGGACTCGTGGCCCTTCCGGAACCGTAGCAGCCAAGGCGATCCGCCCGAAGACAGTCCACGGTCAAGAGAAGCACGTTGGGGCCACGGCGCCCCTCCCGTCCCGCCAGGCCGGGAATCAGGTTCAGCCCTGGAGCAAGAATCCCGGCCAGGAGGAGTCCAGCCACTATGAGGGCCATCCCCTTCGTTGACTTTCGGCGTGAGCCGGCGGCTTTCGTCATGTGATCCGATTCTATCAGGACTTCCTTCCTCCTGGGGCCGAATCGAACCCGGGGCATCCATCCACATCCCCCAGTATCATTGAGTTGGAAGATCTTCATATCAATGAGGGCAATGACCGATTTCTGCGGTACGATAGCCTCGAAACCCCGGGATGACCGGGGTTTCGCTCTTCCTGGGGTCCAGCTGGAGGGCCATGATCCGAAGTCCGGGGCTTGCATGGCAATCCGATCGGATCGCAGAATCGGGGCAGCGGAGCAACCGGCTCCGTTTGACAGGCCCCTGTCCCAGCCGTATGTTCTGTTTCGTGACTTGAAGCACCATGACTGACCGCCGCCCCACTCGGTCGTCAACCTGCTTCCCGAACCATGGTTAAACCGAAGAACGCTCCCATGAAACGCAAGATCCTCGTATTCTCCGTCGATACCATCCCATTCAAAGGCCAGCCCGTGGCCGGAGGCGGCCTCCGTGCCTGGGGCCTGGGCCAGGCTCTGACTCGTTGTGGCCACGAGGTCATTCACTCTGTCCCGGCCCGGCTCCTGGAAGGTCGCAACGACGTCCCCTGGGAGCTGTCGGAGTACGCCTATGATGCGACGCGGTTGAAGGACATCATCGTCAAGGTCGGACCCGACGTGCTGCTCTTCGAACAGTGGGGGCTGCTGGAATACGTCCCCGATGACGGGATTCCCACCGTGCTGGACCTTCACGGCTCGCTCATACTGGAGAACACCCACAGGGGTCAGCTGAACTGGTCCGTCAACGCCGAGGCGAAGATCCGGGCCTTCCGGAAGGCGGACCTGCTCCTGGTACCCGGTCTGCGGCAACGGGACTATTTCAAGCCCTGGATGATGCTGGCCGGGCAGGACCCGCGGGAGCTTCCCATCGAGGTGCTGCCAGTGAGCATGCCGCCCGAGATGCCGGTCCGGAAGAAGGTCCGCGCCGTCAAGAGCAAGGTGACGGATCCCCTGTTTGTCTTTGGAGGCAATCTCTGGCCCTGGATCGATCCATTCCCGGCCCTGGATATCGTCGCCCGGACCCTGACCCGGAAGAACAAGGGCAAGTTGAACCTGTTCACTGCTCATCCCAAGAAACAGGAGGTCCTCCCTCAGGAACCGAGCGTCCAGACCAAGATCGATCTGGGAAAACTGGAGCGCCTGAAGCGCGTTCAGCAGAAGGGCATGATCCCCCACGAGAAGCTCATGACCGAATACCTCGGCGCCACGGTGGCCGTGGACGTCTATCAGCACAACGAGGAACGAGAGCTGGCCATCACGACTCGGACCCTGGAGTACATGTGGTGCGGCCTGCCTGTCATCTACGCCGATTATGCCGAGCTGGCGGGGCCCATCGCGGAGGCAGACGCCGGCTGGATCGTCGATCCCACTGACGAGAAGCGCATCACCCAGGTGGTGGAGTCCATCCTGGCGGATCCGGCGGCAGCCAGGAAGAAGGGCGAGAACGCCCAGAAGCTGATCGCCAGCCGCTACACCTGGGACAAGACCATTGCCCCCCTCGACGCGTTCTGCCGCGAACCGATCAAGAAGGGGAAGGGACGTCCCATCTTCCACCGCTTCAACGATCAGTATGAGGATCTGAAGCAGGTATCGACGCAGAAGGCCAAGGAACTCGAGTATCTGGCCACGCAGCTCGCTGACGAGAAGCGGGTCCTCCAGCTGGAGATCGATGGTCTCCGCGGCAAGCTGTCCGAGAGAGACGAAGCTCCCAAGAAGCAGCTGGCTGAACTCAAGAAGCACATGAAGGCTGAGATCGCCTGGCGCGACAAGGAGCTGAGCAAGCGGGACAGCCGCTACACCTCCCTGAGCGACCAGCACCATACGGACGTGAAGTTGCTCCAGGACCAACTTCACCGCGAGTGTGCGTGGAGGGACGATGCTATCCGCGACCGGGAGGAGCGGCTCAAGGCAGAGAATGCGAAGCGGGAAGCCGAGTGCCGGTGGAGGGACGAGGAGATTCGCCGCTTGACGTCTCAGCGAGAGACAGACGTTAGCAACAAGAGTACGGAGATCGTCGAGCTGAACTTCCGGATGAGCAAGGAAGTGGCACACCGAGACGAGAAGCTGATACGGCTGGACAAGGAGTTCTCTCAGAAGTTGAAGGAGCTGGGCAAGAAGAACGCCAGCGAACTGGCTTGGAGGGACGAGGAGATCCGGCGCCTCAACGCCCACTTCCAGGAAGTGGAAGCCACGAAGAGCGCGGAGATGAATCTCCTCAACACCAAGCTGGGCGAGGAGGTATCCAAGCGGGACGCCCGGTACGAGAAGCTCACCGACAAGCTCCAGAAAGAGATGGCCAAAGCGAATGATCTCCTGAACAAGGAGTGCAACTGGCGGGACGAGGAGATCCGCCGGCTTCGCAGCCTTCACGAGAAGGAGCTGGTGGCCAAGAGCGACGAGATCTCCCGCCTGAGTCACCAGATGGGGGAGGAGATCCGCCGGCGAGACACCCGATACGAGGTGCTGGGTGATCTGCAGGCCAAGGAGATCCAGTCCCGGGACGAGCAGCTCCGAGTCCTGCATCTCGAACGGGCTCGGGACATCCGGGAACTGAACGAGGAGCTACAGAGGCGAGACCAGCGCGTCGCCGAAGCCCACGGCGAGAGACAGAAGATCGTCGCCCAGTTCGACGGATTGAAAGCGAACATCAATGAGCTCGTCACGGAGCGGGACGCCCTGCGCAAGCTCGCCTCCGAGCGGCTCGCCGAGGTGCAGGAACGGGAGAACTCGCTCTCCCGGGCCGTGGAGAACGAGGCACTGCTGCTGCAGGAGATCGGGACCCTCAGAAAGGTCCGGGACAAGTACCAGATCGGCATCGATGAGGCCGAGGCTGCCCTCGCTACTCAGAAACAACTGCTGGCCACGGAGCGGGAGCTGAAGAACGACCTGGAGACTCGTTCCGCGAATCTGGAGGCGGACCTGGCCGGAGGAACCGCCAGGATGGAACATCTTCACCAAGAGCTGGCGGCCCACAAGAACTGGTTTCCCCACAAACTCTACAAGGCCTCCATGCATGGGGCCAAACGAATCCTGATACAGTACCCTCTACTGATCGGGCTCTACGTCTTGAATTTCACCTCCAATGTCTACATGCACTGGTGGACCCAGCGGCACCGCCAGCAAGTCTTCCCTGGGATGTGACCCTTTGACCGCCGGGAGAGAATAGGAAGATATCGATGAAGATTTTGATGGTCCATCCCCATGACATCTACTCAGTCCTGGAACCCTGGACGATTCGAGCCACGGCACTGGCCCGTCGTTTTGCCGCCCAGGGACACGAGGTCCGGCTCGTTTACCACGTCCTGGACAAGACTCAGACCCTGGAGGACGCCGCCAAGCGACAGGACTTCGATTTCGAGACCATTCCTCTGATCCGGTATAACAAGACGCTCTACAACAAGACCCGGTACCTCACGGACCTGGCCCGCTGGTCCGATATCGTCCACTTCCAGAAGAGCCTGGCCTATGCCGCCGTCCCCGCTGTCGGCGCCGGCCTGCTGGCCAACCGGCCGATCCACTACGACTGGGACGACTGGGAATACGGCATCTACATGTACCGACCCTTGAACATGCTGCTGGGGACGAGCATGAACATCGTGGAGCGGTTGCTGCCCCGCCTGGTGGACACCGTCTCCGTCGCCTCCGCCGAGCTGGAGCGCATGTGCCTCGAGATCGGAGTGAAGGGGAGCCACATCTTCGAAGCCCACGTCGGTGCCGACTTGGATCGGTTTCACCCCTCCGTCGATGGTTCCGCTGTCCGGGAAGAGCATGGACTGCAGGGTAAGGTGGTCCTCTATCTCGGCCAGCTCCACGGCGCCCAGTACCTGGAGATCTTCCTCAACGCCGCCTCGGAGTTGAAGAAGAAACGCAGCGACATCACTTTCCTCGTCGTGGGAGGAGGAGACAGGTTCGGTGAACTCCACGCCATCGCCGAATCCCTGGGAATCACGGACTGCACGGTCTTCACGGGCCCCGTCCCCCAGGCCCGTGTCCCGGAGTACGTCGCCGCCGCCGACATCGCCGTCGCCACCTTCGAGGACACCGCCCAGACCCGGTGCAAGAGTCCCTTGAAGGTCGTGGAATACATGGCCGCCGGCAAGGCCATCGTCGCCTCAGGCATGGGTGAAGTCGTCCGGATGCTCGACAGCTGTGGCATCCTGGTGCCCTGCGGCAACCACGACGCCGTGGTCGATGGGATCGAGACTTACCTGGATGATCCCGACATGGCCCGGGAGAACGGCCGAAAGGCCCGAATCCGGGCCGAGCAAAAGTACAACTGGGATGTCACGGCCGAGAACCTCCTCCGGGCCTACCGGCTGGCCGTCGGCGAACACCATGTCAGGACCCTGATCCCAGCTCCGATCCTGGCCACGGCTCCGGCCGGCCAGCCCCCGATCGGCACTGGTGACGCTCCCCAGATCGCCCCCCACGTCAACGGCAAGACGCGCTCCCTGAACCCCGTCTGGAGGGTCAAGGACTTCGTCCGCCGGAACATGGACATCGTCGGTGTCATGGACGGACGAAACGCCTTCACCGGCCCCGACACCCTGCAGATCGATCCGACCAACAACTGCAACAACGATTGCATCGCCTGCTGGTGTCACTCTCCGCTCCTGACGGAGATGAAGATGCCTCCCGAAGTCCGGCTCCAGACCATCCCCCTCCAGAATTTGAATCGTCTTGTCGATGACGTGGCTGCCATGGGCACCCGGGAGATCTACCTGGCCGGGGGAGGCGAGCCCTTCATGCACCCCCAGATCATGGAGTTCCTGGCCCACATCAAGAAGCGGGGACTGATCTGCAGCGTCAACACCAACTTCACTCTCGTGAATCAGGAACGGGTGCAGAAGATGGTCGACCTCGGCGTCGACCACCTCACGGTCAGCGTCTGGGCCGGCACTCCCGAAGTGTTCGCCAGGACCCACCCCAACAAGGGCGAGGAGACCTTCAACCGGCTCCGGGACACCCTGATCGCCCTGAAGGACGCCAAGAAGAAGGCCAACACCTGCCACCCCCTCATCAAGGTCTATCACGTCCTCTCGAAGATCAATTACCGGGAGATCGAGGAGATGGTCCAGTTCACCAAGGACGTGGGAGCCGAATCGGTCGAATTCACTCCCATGGACACCATGCCCGACAAGACCGACTACCTCCTGCTGAACGAGGACGAGCGGCGCTGGCTCCACGAGAAGTGTCTCGAACTGGAACGGAAACGGGGCGGCGCCGAGGCACCGGGCGAACCGCTGCTGTTCCGATGGGACCAGTTCGTCCGCCGGATCTCCACGAGCGACACCGTCATCGGAGAACACGACCGGAACGTCATCGAGACCATCCCCTGCACCGTCGGATGGTCCTTCGCCCGGGTTCTGGCCGATGGCAACATCAACTTCTGCCTCAAGTCCCACCGGATTCCCATCGGCAACATTTATCGCCAGACCTTCCGTGAGGTCTGGAACTCGGAGAAGCAGAAGCACTACCGCTCCAAGGCCCGGACCTACATCAAGGACGACCCCTTCTTCACCATGATCGGCAACGACCCCTCCGCTCGGGTCGGTTGCTACAGGGGCTGCGACGATCTGGGGCGGAACATGTGGATATCCCACAGGATGGACGAGATGAACCTCGGCAAGAAGTTGATTCTCAAGGCCGCCGGCACAGCGATGCGGCTCACGGGCAAACAGGCCTGAAAGGCGACGCGACCATGCACGACCTCGGCCTGGATCTGATGGGCGCTCTCCACGGAGAGAAGGCCTTCATCGGCCCCGAACATGTGGTCGTCGACATCACTAACCGATGCAACACCAACTGCATCGCCTGCTGGACCTACTCCCCCCTGCTCCGGGACAAGGCCGCTCCCGTCAGCTGGAAACGGCAGGAGATCCCCGGAGACGCCGCCCATAGGCTCATGGACGATCTGGCCGTGCTCGGAACGCGCCGCGTTCGGTTCACCGGCGGGGGAGATCCCATTCTTCACCCCCAGTTCTATTCCCTCATACGGCGGATCAAGAGCCGGGGCATGCGGGCCCTGGTCACGACCAACATGATCAAGGCCGACACGGAGAAGTTCGCCGAGGCCGGAATCGATGAGATCACGGCCAGCCTCTGGGCCTCGAACCCCACCACCTACTCCCGGCTTCACCCCAACCAGGGGCCGGCCACGTTCAGCCGGATCACCCGGGTCTTGGAGGAGCTCCGGCAAACAGCCCGTCCGCCTGTCATGACCCTGGCCAATGTCATCAACCGGATGAACTTCCACGAGATGGAAGAGATGTACGAGTACGCCATCGACCTCGGCGTTCATGCCGTGTACTTCACCCTGGTCGACCCCGTACAGGGGGCCACGGAAGGGCTCATGCTCACCGACGAGGAGCGGCACTTCGGTCTCCAGGCCATCGAACGTATCCAGGCCCGGCAGAAGTCCCTGGGTGAATCGGCCCCCCTCCTGGACAACGTCGGCGAGTTCACGGGCCGCCTGTCGAACCAGGAAGCGACCAACGGATTCTACGATGCCGGACGGATCGATGAGCTCCCCTGCACCATCGGCTGGAACTTCTGCCGTATCCTGGCCGATGGCGATGTGGTCCCCTGCTGTCGCGCCGTCATGCTCCCCCTGGGCAACATCATCGAACGGCCCTTCAAGGAGATCTGGTTCGCCCTGAAGTACAACGAGTTCCGGGAGAAAGCTCTCAAGTTGAAGAAGGACGACCCCTACTTCGAGGAAGTCCAGTGTTACAGGATGTGCGACAACCTGATGCACAACCGCCAGTTCGCCGATCGACTGGACGGCCTGGGAGACCCGGGCCGAGGGGCACTTCAAACGCGGCTGCGGGGCTATCTGGACGCGGCCAAGGAGCCTCCGCCCGAGCCAGGAACTGTCGCTGAAAAGGGGTCCCTGCCTCCACCGGATAGAGACGGCTCTGAACCGCCGGCCCGGGAAGAGGGGGCTGCGTGATCCCAACATCCACGTTCCCCAAGAACGTGATGATCCAGACCACGTCATCCTGCAACGCCGCCTGTACCTTCTGCCCCCACCCGGACACGAAGGATGAAGTCAGTCAGGGGACCATGGAGACGGCTCTCTTCGATCGCGTCATTGACGAGCTCTCCCATCACGACTCGGTCATCAGGATACTCATGTATCTGATGAATGAACCCCTCCTGGACCCCAGGCTCCCGGAGCGGATCGATCAGGCCAAAGAGAGGAATCCCCAGGCCACGGTCCACATCGTCACCAACGGTGTCCTTCTCGGCAAGATGGGTGACCGATTGCTGAAGTCGAAGCTGGACTGGATGGGGCTGTCTGTTCACGCCCTGAAGGATGAGACCTACCTGAAGCTCATGGGTCTCAAGAACTTCGAGGGTGAGAAGGGAATCAAGCAGATCATCGAGAAGTTCTGCCGGAAGGCCGTGGAGGAGAAGGGTCCCGAGTACGTGGACCTGAAGATCATCCGGGACAGCCGGTATCTGGATCAGGAAGAGGGCAAGGCTGCCATCCAGCACTGGCGTGATGTCGGTCTGAGCCGGGTCGAGTATTTCGAAGCTCCCATCAGCCGGGCCGGCAACGTCGACTGGATTCCCCAGGTCCACCGGCCCGCCATCCAGGGCTGCACATCCATCTGGGCCATGGAGATGGTCCACGTTCTCTGGAACGGAGACGTCCTTCCCTGCTGTAACGATTGGCGCCGCAAGGTCATTCTCGGCAACGTCAAGGAGCAATCCATCGAGGAGATCTGGAACGGTCCGGCGCGGCTGCAGTTCTTGCGCGAGGTCTATGGCGAGACCGCACCCAGACCGGGCCTGATCTGCCTCAATTGCGAGATGGCCGAGCCGTCGAACAAGGTCTGGCCAGCGAAGGCAAGGGACGAGACGAGTAACAGCCCCCAGATCGAGACAAACGCTTCCGAGGTTGCCGTATCTTCTTCAACGGCAATCCGAAGCACCCCGCAGGAGGTACCCGTGAGTCACAACAATGACGAGAGCTGCTGCTCCTCCGCTGCCAGCGGCGATAACGAAGCTGTGAGTGAATGCTGCTCGCAGGAGTCCGCCGACGCCGTTCCGGGACTCGTCTCGGGAGCCCTGGCCGCGTTCTGCTGCGGCCCCGCGCCCTCGTCGGCGGGATGCAGTGACGAAGCCTCCTCCCAGCCCTCGGAGGTCAGCCCTCCGCCGGAGCCTGCCATCGAAGTGGTCGCCGGCAGCAAGTCGAAGCCCCGGAGAGCGAAGCTGAGGGCAACCAGCAAGAAGGCCAAGACCCGCAAGAAGGGAGACATCCTGCGGGGACACCACGCAGCCTCGAAGCGCATCAGCGCCCCCACGGCCGAAGACGCGGGGGATCTGGAAGTGGATCTGCCGGAGCCGAAACCCGTCACCCCCTGCCCGTTCCCTGCTCTGCCGCCGGAGCAGCGAGAGGCGCACCATCTGGTCGCCCTGGAGGGCGGAGAGCCGGACCTGCTCCTGGTGGCCCTGCCTCCCGGCAGTTCGCGAGGACCGGCCACCTCCCTACTTCACCTGACCAGCCGCCTCCTCTCCCGCAAGGTGCGAGCCTTCGCCTACGACTACAACCTGGCTGCCTACAACAAGGCATCCACCACGTCGAAGAAGAAGTGGTCCGAGTACGCCGACGCCGACTACAACCTCCCCGAGACCAGCATGCCCGTCCTGCGATCCTGGATGAGCTATGGTCCCAAGGCCGCTCAGGAGATTCAGGGGCTGGCGCCGAAGGCCGTGGCCCTCCACGTCTCCGCCGCGGCCCTGCGAGCAGCGACGGACCTGACGGCCCGGCTCGTTCAGGCCGGATTCACAGGCCCGATCTACTGGTACGGTCCCGCCGTCCGGCCGGGAATGGAGAAGCAACTTCCCCCGGGGGGCATCCCGACGGCCTTCCTCGTCGGTGACGCCGAGAAGAGCCTTCCCCTGTTGCTGGCGGGATCGGCTCAGCCCGCCGGCGTGGCGCTTCCCGAGACACAGACATTCAAGCCCACCACGCCGTTTCAGGACACTCGCTACCTGGAGATCGGTGATGTAACGCCCTTCCACTTCGGCGGCTACGAGTCACCTCAGGTGGAGCTCGGCTTCGGAAGAGGCTGTACCGAGAGATGTCCCCACTGTCCCCGAGGACCCCACAATCTGCTGCTGAGACAGCGAACAGCCGAGGATCTGTATTTGGAGATGGCCCGGCTCCACGAAGAGAAGGGAATCTCCGACTTCGTACTGGGAGAGACCCAGGCCAACACCAAACCCGAAGAGCTCTTGAAGGTGGCAGCGATGATCCGGAAGAGCCGGCTCCCCCTCACATGGGAAGCCCGCTACCTGCCGGCAGAGAATGAGAGTCGCAACCACTACCGTCAACTCCACGACGGCGGATGCCGGCGGCTTCGGTTCTGCATCCCCACGGGCCCCGGAGGCTACCAGCTCGACGAGCGTCTCGCCCTGGGACTCCGGCTCAGCTTCTGGGCCAGTATCCAGACCTCCATCGATACCCTGCCCGTGGGGCTTCCTTCGCCGGAGGGACAGACCGATTCCGACGCCGGCTTCCAGGCCCTGACGAAGTTCCTCTGGGAGCAGGCGGAGTACATCGACGACATCGAGACCCTGTCGGATCTGCTGCTGCTGAACGGCACGGCCTACGACCGGAACATGGCCGCCTTCGGTATCACACGCCTGGGCAACGACCTGGCCCGGGACTGGCACGACAACCACTATCTGAACAAGGAGTTCCGGCGGAAGCGGCTGAAGGAGATCCACGTCTTCCTGGAGGACAAGAAGATCCGGCTCCCCTCCCGGGAGCGAATCTTCGGTATGGGCGGCCAGCTGCTGGAGCAGGAACCTCGGGTCCGGGAGCGGATCAACCGGCGCTCCTCCCGGCCTGTGGATGCCGTGCTGGCCACGACACCGGTCTGGGGCTACACGGACCCCCCCGTCGCCTTGGGCTACCTCTCCAGCTACCTCAGATCCCACGGCTACAAGTGTGAGGTCCACGACTACAACACCCAGCTCTATCTCAACTCTCCCCAGGAGATGAAGCTGATGTGGCACGTGGAGAACAAGAACTACTGGTCCAGCAGGGACACCTTCCCGTTCCTGCAAGCCTACTATCACGATCAGCTCGAGAAGTGGGCTGACGAGATTGCCGAGTCTCCCGCCAAAGTGGTCGGATTCTCTGTCGTGGACCCGAAGGAACGGATGACCATTTCCCTCATCCGCCGCATCAAGATGCGGGATCCGAGCAAGCACATCATCCTGGGAGGGCCTGCTGCCTACACGCCGGACTTCCGCGCCATCTTCGTTCACCAGGCCCATGAGTTGATCGATGGCTTCGTGGTCGGCGAAGGCGAGGCGACTCTGGCGGACATCATCGAGGCGATCAAGGCGGGCAAGGAGATTCACGGTATCCCGGGAGTCGTCACCTACCCTGATGGAGAGCATCCCCACGAGACATTCCGATCGCCAATCGCCCCCCTCGATTCGGTCCCTTTCCCGGATTACAAGGACTTCGACATGGCGAAGTATCCGTCGAAGCAGCTGATCCTCGAATGGAGCCGCGGCTGCGTCAACCGGTGTGCCTTCTGCAAGGGTGTGGCCATCACGGGCAAGTGGCGGAATCGCTCGCCAGCCCACATCGTGGAAGAACTCAAGTACCATGTCCGGCGAAACGGCATCCAGGACTTCGAGATCAGTGACCAGCTGATCAACGGTGACGTGCCTCAGTTGATGGAGATCTGCGACCGCATCATCGAGGCGAAGCTAGACATCCGGTGGATGTGCCAGGGACTTCCCCAGTCTCAGATGACCCAGCCCGTGTTCGAGAAGCTGAAGGCAGCCGGCTGCTTCGACTTCAAGTTTGGTCTCGAGAGCGCTTCAGACAAGGTGATCCGGATGATGGGCAAGGGCTCATCGTTCACCCGGGCCGAAGCCCAGCAGGTGATTCGAAACGCCCACGCCGCTGGTATCGAGACGAGCCTCTTCTGCATCATCGGGTATCCCGGTGAGGGCGAGAAGGAGTTCATGGAGACCTACGACTTCTACAAGGACAACGCGGAGTACATCACCCGGATCAAGTCGATCAACGCCCTGGCGATCATCACGGACACACCGATCCATAAGCACGCGGCCCAGTTCGACGTGGTCCTGCCGGAGTTCAACTATCACTACCTCTGGCACACCAAGGACGGCAGCAACACCCTGGAAATCAGGAGGGATCGAATCCGCCGGCTCCTGGCCCTGGCAAAGGACGAGGGCCTCCAGGTCATGGAGACCAACCTGACGGAAGGCAAGCAGGACGAGCTGACCGAGAAGATGATCTCCGACAAGAAGAGTCTCCGGGAGGGCATCGAGCTGATGCAGGCTCAGACCAACCGCCTCGGCTCCTTCGACACGAAGAAGCGGGAGGAGGAGTCTCAGCGGGAGCGGGAGGTCCTGGTCCTGGACAACATGCTGCCCCCTCGCCTGCCCGCCGCCGCCGCCGATCAGGAAGGTGCCGGACAGCTGCCGGCGGAAGTGACAGACCCCTTCGATCTCGAGATCCTGGGCATCATGAACGGGAAGTCCGCCTTCAAGGGCCCCGAGATACTCGAGATCGACATGACCAACGACTGCAACCTCTCTTGCGCCGGTTGCTGGTGCCACAGCGACATGATGGGAGACCGGCGCTTCGCCGGAGCCTTCAAGCACCACCACCTGCCCCTGGATGTGGTCCGTCAGCTCGTCGACGATGCTGCCGCCATGGGGACCAAGAGGGTCCAGCTCGCCGGCTCCGGCGAGCCCTTCCGCCACCCCGATATCTTCCCCATCATCCGGCACATCAAGTCCAAGGGGCTCGAGGTGAAGATCATCACCAACCTGACCCTGGTCGACGAGGCCGGTATCCGGGAAATGGTGGAGCTGGGAGTCGAGGAGCTGACCATCAGCGTCTGGGCCGGAACTCCGGAAGCCTACGAGCGGACACACCCGGGAACGGGGGGCAAGACTTTCCACTATCTGGAAGATATGCTCCTGCTGCTGCAACGCTCCAAGGGCCTGCGCCTGAAGCCCTTCGTCAAGCTCTACAACGTCATCTCCAACAGGAACCATGACGACATCGAGAACATGGTGAACTTCGCCCTCCGCGTGGGCGCTCAGTCCTGCGAGTTCACCCCCGTGGACACCATCGAGGGTTACACCGACAGCCTCCGTCTATCGGAGGAGCAGAGCCAGGATGTGCTGGCGGCCTTCGAACGGGTCAAGACCCGGGTCGACTACCCCTGGGATCTGGGAACAGAACACCTGCAGTCCCTGGACCAGGAGAAGCTAGCGGAGTTCACCGAATTCCCAGGCCGGATCATGACCGATCCGATCTACCCGGGATTCGAGTTCTACAATGGCCGCCGCGGCGAACCGATGTCGAAATGCCCTGTGGGGGAGGAAGCAGCCTACGTCTACCCCATCCCCGAGCTGTCCACGGGCTCCGTATTCCTCTGGGACAAACACCGCTGCCAGGCCTGTCCGCAACACGACACCTGTTCGATCAACAAGGACAAGTACGCCGTCAAGCGGGAGTTCATGAGCATCCTGGGCTACGGTGGCTTCGCTCGCCGGATCCAGGGGGACGTGGAACAGGGAAAATACGAGAAGAACTTCATCAACACCATGCCCTGCTACATCGGCTGGATCTACTCCCGGGTGACAACTGACGGAAACGTCATCCCCTGCTGCAAGGGCTACGGCAAACCCCTGGGAAACCTGGGCGAGAACCAGGGATTCAAGAATGTCTGGAACTCTCCGAACATGCAGAACTTCCGCCAGAAGGCCGTCGCCGAAGAGAAGGACGACCCCTACTTCGCTCCCATCAACTGCATGAAGAGCTGTGACAACCTGGGCATGAACCTCCAGATGCACACCAAGGTGATGTCCCTCTCTCCGGAGCAGCGAGAGCGGTTCATGGCTCTCTACAAGGCCCATGGCCTCAACGGCAGCCGGCACCGGCTGCTGCCTGACAAGGAAAACGCCCTGGCAGAGCCGTTCCCCGAAGAGGAGGAGATCGGTCATACGCCAGTCGCAGCCCTACAGACGAACAACAGCAGCCGCACGTTGCTCGAAGACGCCGACGGGAAGCCTTTCGTCAACACGGGGCCACAGCTGAGGAAGCGAGGCAACGGCGCCCGGGCAGGTAATGGCAACGGGAACGGCAATGGAGGCAACGGCCAGGAGGCAGCCCGCGCCAGCAATGGCAGCAACGGCTCGGGCCATGAGGAGACCGGAACCGAGGATTCCCAACCGGCCTCACCGGAGGAGTTGATCGCCCACCGGTTCCGGGATTGAGTTACCTGAGGAACCGGAGCAGCCGTGTCTCGACCCCTTAGCAGCAATACCCATGAATTATCGGCCCTCGAACTCCCGCCAGGGGCCATTGGCCCCTG
>JAJFLN010000597.1 GCA_021772705.1 Candidatus Cloacimonadota bacterium
GACCGGCGCCGAGAGCTATTGGGATCTCATCGAGGTCGGTCACCTGCCCGCCGAAACCCGCGCCTATGTACCTCGGTTTCTGGCGTTGGTCGAGCTTGCCGCAGATCGGCCTCCCGTCCCGACGACTTCGTTCGCGGTCGCCACGGACTAGCTCGATGCGAGGGTGACGTACGTCTTTCCGCGGCCGGGCCGGCTACCTAGCGTGCGCTCCTCTCAGCCTGGGGGAGCGCCATGAGTGCCGACGGACGCTGGCACCGCGTCAAACAGCTGTTCGACGAAGTCTTGGAGCGGCCGGAACAAGATCGAGCCGCATTCATCGCTTCGGTCGCCGTCGATGATCCGGCGGTCGCCGCCGAGCTCCAATCGTTGCTGCAGGCCTACGAGACCCCCGGGCCGCTCGAGAACACCGCTGGGTTGCAGGACCGTCTGATCCCCAACGCCCTGAAAGACCTCAGCGGTTCACGGATCGGCCCCTATCGTCTGCAGCGCGAGGTGGGCCGAGGCGGGATGGGTGTCGTCTACCTGGCAGACCGGGTAGAGGGCGGGTTTCACCAGCAAGTCGCGATAAAGCTCGCGCCTCAGGCGCTTCTTTCTGAAACGATCCTCGACCGGTTCACGGCCGAACGCGAGATCCTGGCCAAGTTGGACCATCCACATATCGCACGGCTTCTCGACGGTGGGGTCACCCCCGAAGGGTGGCCATATCTCGTCATGGAGTATGTCGAGGGCGACTCGATCACTCGCTTCGCCGCCGAGGCGGGTTTACCGCTCGAGTCGCGACTGGATCTCCTCCGGGCCATTTGCGAGGCCGTTCACTACGCGCACAAGAACCTCGTGGTCCACCGCGACCTGAAACCCTCGAACATCTTCATCGACACGAACGGCAACATAAAGCTCCTCGACTTCGGGATCGCGAAGTTGCTCGCCTCCGACGGCGACGCGACGCTGCTCCAAACCCGAACCGGGGGGCGTCTGCTGACCCCCGCCTACGCCTCGCCCGAGCAGTTTCACGGCCGACTGGTGACAACCGCGAGCGACGTGTATTCGCTGGGGGTCATCGCGTATGAGCTGCTTGCCGGCACACACCCGTATCTCCTCGAAGGTCTGACGGCGGAGCAGGTGGAGAGCGCGATTTGCGATACCGTGCCGACTCGACCGTCTGCCGCCCGGTTGCGGGTCGGAAAAAGCGAGGGGAGGGGGGGCGCCGAGGCCCTGAGTATCGATCTCGACAACATCGTAATGATGGCGCTGCGGAAGGAACCGGAGCGACGCTACGCGTCCGCAGCCGCGCTAGGAGAGGACATCCAGCGTTATCAGGACGGTCTCCCGGTACAGGCCCGAACTCCCACCGCGACGTATCGGTTGCACAAGTTCGCGAGCCGGAACAAAGCCCTCGTCCTTGCTGCCGCCAGCGTGCTCGTGGTGTTGCTGGGTGCGATCGCCCTCACGTCCTCGCAGGCGAGGATCGCGACGACCAACGCTCGCGAGGCCGCCGCCGAAAGAGACCGTGCCCAAGCGGCGGCCGCGAAGGCCGCCCGAATCAATGATTTTCTCCGGGGAGTCCTGGAGACAGCGAATCCAGCCTGGTGGGTGGATCGCGAATTGAAGGGCCCGGACGTGACGGTGCTCGAGGCGCTGGACGAGGCCTCGCGTCGGATGGAGAGCGAGCTCGCGAACGATCCGGAGATCCGAGCCGATATCCACCATACCCTGGGGGAGACGTACACGGAGCTCCGCATCCAGGACCGAGCTCGGGACCAATTCGAGGCCGCCTTGGCGTTGAGGCAGGCGGTCTACGAAGCGCCTCACCCCAAAATCGCGGAAAGCCTCTTTTATCTCGGGGTCGTGGAGGCTCGGGCCGGCAACACGGCCGATGCGGAAAGGCTCGTTCGCCAAGCCGTGGCCATGCAACGTGTGCGCAACGAGGGGAATAATCTCCCCTTCATGCTCGAGTTCTACGCCAGCGCGCTCCGTCTGCGAGGCGACTTTCAGGCGGCGCTTCGGGTGCGACAAGAGGCGGTCGTGGCCGCGGAGGAGCGATACGGCCCTCGCAGTCCCACGGCCCTCGCGTTCAAACTCTCAGAGGCGCGCGCGCGTCTGGATCTTGGCGATCTCGAGGGCGCGCGCGACCTCGTCCGGCTCACCCGCGCGGACGCTAGCCAGTCCTTACGGATACAGGCGTTGATACACGCGCGCGCCCGCGAGTTTTCGGCTGCGGAACGGACGTGGAGCCGGGCTGATTCGGCGCTCGAGCCGGCGGCGACTGCCACCTTCGCGTTCGCGGTGTCTTCGTTCGAGTACGCCGAGGAGATCCTCTTGCCTCAGAACAAGACGGCCGAGACCGCCAAGCTCGCTCAGGAGGCGATCGATGTTCTCCGTTCAGGAGCGCGGGAGGGGTTCGAGGAGATCTATGCCGCCCACGCCCTGGGAATCCTGGCCGCCGCTCAGGCCTTCGACGGACATTCAGTGGAGGGCGAACAGGCGGCTGGCCGGGCACTCGGGCTGCTGGATGGGCTGGGTGAAGCTGTCCAACCGTTCTTGTGGCTCCACCGCCGTTCTGCGACCCGGGCACTCGGTCGCAGCCTGGCTGACCAAGGGCGTTTCGAAGAAGCTGAAGTCATCCTGCTCAGAGAGCACGAGGATCGAGTCGAGCGCGGGATGACAGGCTCCGCCCTGACCAGCGCGTTGCAAGACCTCGTGTATCTCTACGAGAAATGGCGGAAAACGGAGTTCGCTACCGCGTACCGGGACGCGCTGAGCCGAACCTCCGCCGGCGGAGTGGTCGGGGCGAGCTAGCGGCGTTGGTTGCATGCGGCATTCATCCAGCCAACCCTGTAGATTGCTCACTTGAGGTTGCGCGGCCTTCGCCGCCGTACG
>JAJFLN010000598.1 GCA_021772705.1 Candidatus Cloacimonadota bacterium
ATTCATCCTTCGACAGGCTCAGACGATATGGCCGCCCGCTCCATTCATCCTTCGACAGGCTCAGGACGAACGGATCGGGAAAACTCGGCCATTCAGTCGTCCTGGATGCGGGCATCCATAGTAGGACGAACGGATCGGGAAGACCCGGCCATTCATTCGTCCTGGATGCGGGCATCCATAGTGGGGCGAACGGATCCGGAATAGGCCAGGGGACCCCCTACGGGACATGCACCCTTCCCGTGGGGCTGGACGAGCCGGCCCATGGGCCT
The DNA here is from genome assembly GCA_021772705.1 of Candidatus Cloacimonadota bacterium. Taxonomy (GTDB): domain Bacteria; phylum Muiribacteriota; class UBA6191; order JACPRK01; family JACPRK01; genus OFTM100. Next base: position 270 of record JAJFLN010000598.1, read on the forward strand.
ACCTGCTATACTCTGGATGAATGTCACAACCCGGGGCCGAACACCTGCAGATCCCAGTCGAGATTGCGCTTCCCGCTGCAGTCTTCCTCGTGTTCCTCAACGGCTTCTTCGTGAACGCCGAGTTCGCCCTCGTGAAGGTCAGGGGCAGCCGGGTCGACGAACTCCTCAAGGCCGGACATCGTGGCGCCGAAGCGGTCCGGGAGGTGATCAGCCATCTAGACGCCTACCTCTCGGCCACCCAGCTGGGCATCACCCTGGCGAGCCTGGGGCTAGGCTGGCTGGGCGAACCGGCCTTCGCCGCCCTCATCGAACCGTTCTTCAAGAAAACGGGCTGGTTCTCTTCCGCCATCAGCCACTCCATCGCACTCACCTTCGCCTTCGTCATCATCACCTTCCTCCACATCGTGATCGGCGAGCTGGCTCCCAAGTCCCTGGCCATTCAGCGCCCTGAACTTTCGGCGCTCTACACGGCTAGGCCGCTGATCCTGTTCAACCGGGTCTCCTACCCCATCATCTGGGCCCTCAACGGCACCGCCCTGGGACTCCTCAGGGCCCTGGGAGTGAAGCCTCAGTCGGCAGACGAACTGGCTCACTCCGAAGAGGAGCTCCGGTTTCTGCTGGCGGAGTCCGCTCGAAGCGGGGTCCTCTCCACGGGGGAGAAAGACCTGCTGGACAAGGTCTTCCGGTTCGGAGACAGGACTGCCCGGCAGATGCTCATCCCGGCCGCCGACGTGGTCTTTCTTGCCCTCTCCCTCTCCATCGAAGAGAACCTCAAGCGAGCCAAGTCGGTCGGTTTCACCAGGCTGCCCCTCTGCGAGCAAGGCCTGGACAGCGTGCTGGGAATGATCCACATCCGGGACCTCCTGACCCGGGAAGGAGAGCTGAAGGTCTCCAGGGATCTGATGAAGCTCCGGCGGGAGATACTGGTGGTGCCCGAAACCGTCAGCGCCGACAGGCTGCTCAACCTGTTCCGGAGGAAGAAGGTTCACCTGGCCATCGTCGTCGACGAGTTCGGAGTCACGGCGGGAATGATCTCCCTCGAGGACGTTCTCGAGGAGCTGGTGGGCGAGATCCAGGATGAGTTCGACCCGTTCGAGGAGCCGGCCCTGAAGCGGATCAGCCGCAACGAGTACGAGGTGGACGGCACCTTCCTGCTCGACGAGCTGAAAGAGAGGCTGGGAGTGGAGACGGAGGACCCGGACAACGTGACTCTCGGCGGACATCTGCAGCGCATACTGGGCCGGATCGCCGAGGTGGGAGATCAGCTCCAGGTCGGCAACCTCCAGGCCACGGTGGAGGAGATGAAGCAGCACCGCCCCGGTCGGATTCGTCTCCGCCGCTTGCAGCCCGATGAGGACGAAGAGGGCGGCGGCTCGTAGTGACGTATCATCCTGATCGCCCGGCCGGAGTTCGCCGGCATCTCTCCAGGAAGGCCGGCTCGACCCGGGAGGAGATCGACACCAGGAGTGTCGGAGCTCCATGAGAATCATCCTGTTTGCCGGAAAGGGTGGAGTGGGCAAGACGAGTCTGGCTTCCGCCACGGGGCTGAGGCTGGCCCGGATGGGGAAGAAGACCCTGGTCCTCTCTCTCGACCCGGCTCACTCCGTCTCCGACGCCTTTGATGTTGGCGAGGGTCTCATCGGCCAGACCCGGGGTGAGCTCCGCGAGGTGTCGGAGAATCTCTGGATCCAGGAGGTGGACGTCCAGGAGGAGGTTCGCCGCCACTGGGGAGAGGTCCACGACTATCTCTCGGAGCTTCTCAGCGTCAGCGGTCTCGAGGAGGTTGTCGCCGAGGAGGTGGCGATCATCCCGGGAATGGAGGAGACGTCGTCGCTGCTCTATGTGAACCAGTATCACCGGGAGAAGCGGTTCGACGTGATCATCCTGGATTGCGCCCCCACAGGGGAGAGCCTCAGGTTCATCAGCATTCCCTCCGTCCTCCGCTGGTACATGGAACGGCTGTTCAAGGTGGAAAGGCAGCTGATCAGCGTCGCCCGGCCGATCATGAAGCATGTGTCTGATATCCCCCTGCCGGAGGACTCCTACTTCACCAATATCCAGGAGCTCTTCGACCGGGTCCAGGGCGTCGACGAGCTGCTTCAGGACCCGTCAATCACGACTGTCCGGCTCGTGACCAACGCCGAGAAGATCGTCTATACGGAGACGCAGCGGGCATTCATGTACTTCAACCTCTTCGGAATGTGCGTCGACGGGGTCTACGTGAATCGCATTCTGCCGGAGGGCATCGACAGTGGTTTCTTCAAGAAGTGGGCTGAGTCTCAGAATCGCCATCTCGAGGAGATCGAGAGGAACTTCCAGCCCCTGCCGGTTTTCCGGGTGCCCATGTTCGAGGAGGAGATCGTGGGCCTCGAGGGCCTGGCTCGCTTCGCCGAGGCCGTGCACGGAGATAGCGACCCGAGCAAGATCCTGTTCAAGACGAAGCCGCTCGTCTTCAGCAAGTCCCGGGGCGTCTATACCCTGAAGCTCTACATGCCCTTCGTGCAAGGGGAGGACATCGAGCTGAGCCGGGCGGCGGATCAGCTGATGATCCGGATCGGCGGCATCAGCCGTCACGTCCATTTGCCCAGGAGCATTCCGTCGGGGGCCAGGATCCAGGCCTCCATGGAGCAGGACCACTTGAAGGTCACGTTCAAGAAGTGAGTGATGACGTGAGCGAGCGGAACGCTGCCGATTGGAGCCGTGATGGACCGGGCCGACGCCCCTCAATGACCATCGGAGTCCGGGTGGTCCGGGAGGAGCGGGAGCAGACCGCCGCGTCCCAGCAGGTCGCTGCCCTGGCAGCCATCCTCGGCCAGGTGGTTGCCCGGCGAGGAGTGGGGCCCTGGATGGTGGCTCGAGTCTTCTCCGGGCTCAATGCCCTGCCTACATGGCTGAGTCCCTTGAACGGTCTGATGCCCCTGGCCCTGAGAAACACGATCACTCTGGTGGACCTGATTCCCACCCGGCGACGGTTCAAGTGGTTCCACCGGCGAGAGGCGAGACCGGAACCGCCGAAGCGGGCCGAGCGGATTCAGATCACCTGACTTTTCAATCGGGCCACCAGGGGCAGGCCCTGACCGGTCGACTCAATCCAGGTTACCGTAGTCGAAGAGAACCCAGCTCGAGCGTCCGCCGGCCTGGGAGAGGGACTTCACTCCCGGATGCACTGTAGCGCCGGAGCCCAGGTCTCTGCGATAGGTCGAGAGGATTCTGGAGAGGCGCTTCCCCCGGTAGCCGTAGAGCATGGGGGTGTAGAAATCGAGCCCCCATTTGTACCAGTCCTGACCGGCGCCTCTCTGGGCGTTGCGGGACGAGCTGCCTCCCGAATAGTAGGCCGGGAGGACGGCGGCCGAGAGCTTCAGACCGTCTGGCAGCCGATTCCGGCACTCCTGGACCAGGGAGGCGACGGCGGCCTCACGGTCACCCCTGGCTGGGGGACGGAAGGTGATGGCACCATCGGGGCCCGTCTCGGGCCTGTGGCCGTAGCTGCCCTCGGGGTAGCGAATGTGGTCCAGGTGAACTCCCGCCAGGCCGGGATGAAGGAGCGCGATGGACTCCACCACATCCGGGATTCGCTCCATCACCAGGGGATGGGACGGGTCGAGATAGATGGAGCCGTTGGCGACCTGGGAGACAGGCGGATGAAGCCGGCCCCGACTGTCATAGGCGAGGAAGGAGGGCCCCGGGATTCCGGCGTCGTGCAGCTCGTCGATGAGCGCCTGCAGCGGTTCATGACTGAGACCGTACCCCTGGCTCCAGAAGGCGTCCTTGAGGCTGCGAGTGTCATAGCCTCGCTCCAGTGCGCCCAGAGCCGTGGCCAGCATGCTCTGCAACTCCGCTTTCATGGGGTGTCCGCCAGCGTCCCGAAGTTCCCGGACCAGGGCGTCGTGAAACAAGGAGAGGGTATCGTCGTCAGCTCGAACCCGGGCCGGGTTGTCGCTTCGGAGGTAGCAGGCGTGAACCCAGGCGTGAACCTCCATACCTCGACCGCGCCCCTCACTGATGAAGAGATCCAGCAGGTCCGGCTCGTTCCGCGTGGCTGGCCGGTAGCGCTCCGGGATGTCAACGGCTCCCAGGGGAGTGAATGCTCTGACTGTGGCATAGCCCCGAACGAAGGTCTCGAGAAGGACTGTATTGACCTTCCGCCGCGCCATCTGGTCCAGAGCCTCCGCCACCCGGCCTCGCTTCTCCTCCAGACTGTGAGGCCGGTCGTCCTTGAGCACCGACTCCGGCACGACCCAGACTCCCCGAAGTTCCCGGCCATGAGCGGCGGAGATCATGCAGATCATGATCGCCGCAGTTAAACAAGATGTGGTGAAAAGTCGCATTAATTGTAGGTTTTCGGCCGTTTTCGATTTCCGGGGGCAGCATGACTACGGAGGGGCCGGGGAGAAGTTGCGGGAGGGCGGGCCTCGGACGTCGAACTACGGGCCTCGGACGTCGAACTTCGGACTACGGGTCACGGGCTGCGGGCTACGGGCTGCGGGCTACGGGCTACGGAAAAGCAAAGTCGCCAAGACTCTTCGGTGTCAGGCGTTGTGACGCGGCATGAACATGCAGCTCATTGCCCCCCCGGTCTTTCCCGAGGCCCGGGGCCCGAAGTCCGAGGGTGCATGTCCCGTAGGGGGCCCCCTGGCCTATTCCGGATCCGTTCGCCCCACTATGGATGCGGGCATCCAGGACGACTGAATGGCCGAGTTTTCCCGATCCGTTCGTCCTACTATGGATGCCCGCATCCAGGACGACTGAATGGCCGAGTTTTCCCGATC
>JAJFLN010000599.1 GCA_021772705.1 Candidatus Cloacimonadota bacterium
TCCCCTGCTCCACCTCCAGGGGGCTGGCGCCTGGGTAGGCCATGGTAACCAGGATCTGGTCCAGACTGAACTCGGGGAAGACCTCCTGTTTCACCCGGATCAGACCCATCACGCCTCCGAAGAAGATGACGATCATCAGCAGGTTGGCGGCCACCGTGTTTCGAGCCATCCAGGGGATGGGGCCCCGGTCCGGGTGGCGGCGGCCGACCCTGGAGTCGTTGACGATGGTGGTCATCGAATGAGGTCCTCCTGCTTCGGCGAATCGGCTGCCGCCGAGGCGACAGCCACCTTCCGTCCCGAGATGGGGTTCGACATGGGACTGACGACCACTCTGTCGCCTGTGGTCAGCTCGCCGGACAGGTGAAGGGACTCCCCATCGCCCCAGACGACCCGGACCTTCCTCGGGGTCAGCCGGTCCTCCGTGTCCAGTATCCAGACCCAGTGCCCCTGATGCAGGGTCGACCTGGGCAGGAGGATCACGTCATCCATGGGGAGGCCGTCCATCTCCACCCGAACGAAGGAGTCGGGCAACAGGGGCGGCTGACCGTCGGTTCTGTCGTAGGGACCCTCCACCTCCACCAGCAGCTGTGCCCGCCGGGTCGCTGGATCCAGGCGTCCCACGAGGCGCCGAAGTTCGCCCAGCCGCTGGAACTGGCGGTCTTCGCCGAGGCGCTGAATGACGCGCACTTCCGGGCCGGGATCGTCATCCTGGGCGGGAAAGCTCAGGGCCGACAGGCTCTCAACGGGAAGGGAGGCCAGGACCCAGGCTCGATCCGTTCCATAGAGGCGAGCCGCCTGAACACTGGGGCCGATCAGCTGCCCCACGTCGACGGACTCGTCGATGACCACGCAGTTGAAGGGCGCCACGATCCGGGTCCGGTCCAGCTGTAGCCGGGCCCGGGCCAGCATGCTGCGGGCCGCCTCGAGTGCTGCCTTGGCCGCCAGCAGATGGGGTTCCCGGAGAGCCAGAGAGCGGTTCGCGTCAGGCCGGTCCTCCCCAAGGAGGGCCCACTCCTTGCCTGCCACGCTCCGCCGGCTCTTCTCCATCTCCAGTTCCAGCTCGGCAGCTTGGACCCGGCTCTTCTCCTGAACCACGGCGAAGGCGTAGTCCCGATCGTCGATCCGCATCATCAACTCGCCGGTCACGAAGCGTCCGCCAGGAACGAGGGAGGTGGAGATCTCGACGATCCGGCCGCCGACTTCAGGAGAGAGGGTCACTTCCCGGGCGGGTCGAACATGCCCGGTGCCGCTCAGCCTGGGCCTGAGAGTCCGGGCCTCGACGGTGAGCACTTCCACCACCTCTGTGAGAGTCTTGGGGGCGGAACGGGCAGCCTTGGGCGCCATCTCCCGGACCCGCTTCGTCGCCACGAAGGCAGCCGTCAAGATCAGGACCGGCAATAGCAGCCGAGTGATGAATCGCATCATGAATCTTCTTCCTCCAGTCCGCCGAGCAGACCCTGTGTCCAGGTCCCTCCCAGGGACCGGTACAGCCGGAGCCGTACTCCGAGCAGCTCCCGCCTGGCACGGACCAAGTTGAGCTCGGTCTGCTGGTAGGCCTGCAGGGTGGAGAGGACGGTCTGAAAGGGCTCCACTCCGTTCAGATATCGTTTTCGGGCTTCACCGAGGGCGAGCTTCGCCTGGCGAGAAACCTTCTCCAGGGAGGTGACCCTCCGTCCCTGCTCCCGTTCGTCCACGAAGCCTCGCTCCGTCTCGGAGATGGCATTGAGAACCAGCTGGTTCAGCCGGCGCGAGGCCTCGCTCTCCTCCTCCAGGGCCTGTTCATGACGCGCGTCAATCCGGCCGGCGTCGAACAGGGGATAGGAGATCCCGATTCCGGCTCCCCAGACGTACTGGGTAGAGAGGTCGTTACCTTTGAAGCCCTGCAGTCCGCCGTTGGCCGAGAGCTGCAACGAGGGCCGGCCCTCTCGATCCACGCTGCCGGACCTGGCTCTTGCTGCCAGCACTCGGCTTCGCTGGGAGCGAAGATCGGGCCGGCGATCCAGCAGATCGATCGGGCGCCCCGTGCCCGTTGCCTCCGGCAGAGCGGGCAAGCTGGTCCGGGTCTTCGGAAGCTCCGTGAAGTCCGACCGCCCCGCAAGAGCCGCCAGGCGATACTGGCTGGTCTCCTCCAGGGCATCCACGGCAGGCAGCAGGGCCTCCGTCTCCGAGACTTGGCGACGCTGCCTCACCAGATCGAGGGCTGCCACATCGCCCTTCTGGAACCGGAGCTTCACCAGCTCCAGGATGGAGCGGGAGAGGTCGATCTGCTGCTCGATGAGAGTCCGGGTCTCGGCGGCCAGGGCCGCATCCAGATAGGCCTCGCCGATCTGGGTCGTCAGGCTCAGGGCGAAGTCATCCCGATCACCGGCGAAGGCCTTGGTCGCCAAGCTGGCGGCCTGATGCGCCAGGGTCCGGCTTCCCCAAACGTCTATCTCGTATCGGCCGTTCACGACGGCCGTGCCGTTGTAGATGACGGAGGGCAAGGCCCGGCCTCCGAGAGCGCCGCTGCCGAACTGGAATCCCAGAGTCCGGGAGGGCGTCGCGTTGATCTGGGTGTCGAAGGTGAAGCCCGGCGAGAGTGCCGCCTCGACCTCCTCGGCACGGGCGCGCTCCCGGCGCAGGCGGCTTCCGGCGGCAGCCAGGTCCTGGTTGTTCTTCAGGGCTTCCAGGATCAGGCCCTCCAAGAGGGAGTCCTCGAAGTGGCTCCACCAGGGAGTGTCGGCAGGAGTCCGGCCGGCTCCGGAACGGAAGACGGCATCGGTTCCGGGCAGCCGGATCCCATCTGCCATCGCCGTGGCGATGCAGCTCAGGCCGAGGAGGAGCCCCAGCAGCAGCCGTCGTTGAATTGCCTGCTTCACCTGCCCGCCTCCTGATCCTCGAGACCGCGACAGTAGAGGTCCACCAGATCCCTGGGATAGGTGGCGGCCACCACATCGGGAAACCGGTCGCCGGCGATGTGGGCCATAAAGGCCCTCAGATGGAGGGCCCCCAGAAATGCCAGGGCCATGGACCTGGGAGAACCGTGAACGACCAGTCCGAGACGCTTCGCCCTCCGAAACCATGCGGCGAGGGCCTCGTGGGTTCGAATCGGGGGCGGAACCTCATACTGGCCAGCCAGATCCGCCGGCGCCATGCCAGTCGCCCGGAGCACACTGATGCAGGGGACTGCCTCTGTCAGATAGCCCGAGACGGCCCGGGCGATCTCCAGGAGCTGGATCCGGAGGGTCCGGTCGTCGGGTCCGGCCTCCAGAAGATCCAGGAACGGCGGCCTGTCGGGCGGCTTCAAGGCCGCGATCATGAGCCGGTCCTTCGAGCCGAAGCGCTTGAAGAGGGCGGCCTCCGAGACGCCCAGTTCCTTGGCGATGCAGGAGATAGCCACGGCGGGACCGTGGAGCTTGAAGCAGTCCCTGGCGACGGTGAGGATTCTCTCGTCCGACACGAGTCGGGGTCGCGCCATGCTTACCTCTTTCTTGTCCCCGGGCCAGTAAGTAAGTGAGTGTTCACACTCTTACTTCGGGACAATAACATGGAGGCATGAGGGGCTCAACCAGAATTGTCTCGGCCGGGGCAGGTCGCGCCATGCGGTCCGTCCAAGGGAGTTGTCACCCAGGCAGGGCTCCAGTAAGGAGCACGGAGTTCACGGTGGTCACAGGGGACACAGAGGTTTTTGGGGTGTTTCGGTGAGATGCCGAGCAGAGGGGGTCATGAAGCCGGCTTTCAGCCAACTACCCGTCGCCTCGAGTACGATTTCTCCTCGAGGAATCTCCGTGATCTCCGTGAACTCCGTGATCTCCGTGCCCTCAGTGTTCTCCGTGTAACTTCCCCTGTCATCGCCGCTGAAGCCGCCCCCTACGGGACATGCACCCGGAGCCATCGGAACACTCGAGGATGTACAGGAAGAATGGTCTCATGCCTCAAGGGAGCTACGCCATGCCTGGCCCCTCGACAAGCTCAGACGATATGGCCGCCCGCTCCGTTCATCCTTCGACAAGCTCAGACGATATGGCCGCCCGCTCCATTCATCCTTCGACAGGCTCAGGACGAACGGATCGGGAAAACTCGGCCATTCAGTCGTCCTGGATGCGGGCATCCATAGTAGGACGAGCGGATCGGGAAGACCCGGCCATTCAGT
>JAJFLN010000600.1 GCA_021772705.1 Candidatus Cloacimonadota bacterium
CTTGCCTATGAGGTGCCTCCTGCTGAGTCTCGGGGCGCTGGTTTTCCATACTCGAACGACGAGATCGTTGCCGGGGAGCGGCTCTCATGTGATTTGCGGCATGACGAGTCGTCATGCCGCGATTCACCGGACGCAACGTCAGTGCGTCAACCCATTGTTCGCCGGTGGCATGTATTGGGTCGACAACGGCCACGGGTCACCACGTGAGTGCCGGCAGCTTGCATCAGTAGTGCTGGAGTCCGGAGGAGTGGATACCGCAGTATCAGGCCCGCAAGGAATCTCACGGACTGTTTCAGGAAGGGACAGCATGCCATCTGTGAACGCATGCCAAGGTACTGGTAGCCGCGGGCGGGTAAGCGGGATAACGACTGGGAGAAGCGTCATGCGAGCCAGAGAAAGACTTCGAAGAACAGGTAAGCCTCACGACGATCTCGATCGGTGGATCGACAAGTGCCGAGACGAGATACCGAACTTCGACGACCTCCTTGCTCAAGAGCTCGCTCGCCTTGACATCGCCCTCAAGATACGGGAGGCGCGTCTGTCCCGCTCTCTCTCTCAGGAGCAACTGGCCAGGAGGATCGGCGTGTCGCAGCCGATGATTGCCAGATTGGAACGAGAGGGGAACATGTCAGCGTCCGTTCGAACACTGGCCAAGGTAGCCTCTGCCCTGGACTACGAGTTGAAGCTCGAACTGGTCCCCAAGAGAAAGAAGAAGACCAGCGCCAAGCTCGCCGCTGGCTGAGGAAGCTCGGAGTGCCTCCAAGCTCTTCCCGGACGGTCGTCACGCCAGCCAGAGACACGGCACGGCCGCCCCTCCCGCTACTGGCGCCCATTGTCTCACCAGGCCGGAGACGGTAGGGTTGATTGGACCTCCTCCGCGTTCTGTCCGGAGGAGCTCTTCTTATCTTGTCCATTCAGACACCACAGACCGAGCGGGGGAGCTCGACCCCAAGACGCGTTGGGTGGGTCGTACTTGCGCTGTTTCTGGCCCTCTGGATCTCCTGGGACGATAGACAGACCTCGGGACCCGAAGCCCGAAAGCCGGCAGCCCCACAGACAGGGGAGACCCAGGCGTCACTTGAGGCCACTCGCGGCCCCTCAAACCCCGCCAGCACAGGACCGTCCCGCGTGGCTCCCCAGGCCTCCTCGGAGGCCCAGGCCCCTGCGGCCGCACCTGCCCAGGCAGGGCCGGGGCCTTCCCCCTTCGGGTCGGCGCCTTCCTCCTCCGGGCCAGCATCACCATTCCAGGATCAGCGGGAGCTTCTCTCGGAGCCAGGAAACCGGGCCCTGCGACTGCGACAGATCGCTGACCGGGAGTCTTCCATCGTCAAGCTACGGTCGGGCCACGTGCGCCTCCGAGGCCACAATGCCAGTTCGGGAGAGGCCCCGGGCCACGTCCTGGTCCAGTTCGCCAGGCTGCCGAACCAGGAGCAATGGTCCCGGATACGGGCACAGGACATCGGAGTCTCCGCCTACATACCAAACCGTGCTTTCGTCCTGCGGCTGAACCGGCAACAGCTCAACTGGCTGCAAGATGCCGTCGAGCTGGAGGCTTCCGGAGACCTGCTGCCAGGGGACAAGCTTCCCGCCGGCTTTTCGACTGCCTCCATCCCGGAACACGCCCGGAGAGGCGGAAACAGAGCCGCCGTCCGGGTCGACTTCCACGAAACAGAGGCAGTCGAAGCTGCCCGGGGAGAGCTGTCCCGCCTCGGCGCGACCATCGAATCCGGGCCGGCGGGGTTCGGTGGCAATCTGGTCGTGGCCGCCAATCTGGACGTGCTCCGTCAGGTCGCAGCCCTGGATGCCGTGGCATCAGTCAGCTTCATCCCCCCGGCGCCGGAGCTGCACAACTACACCGCCAGTCTTCGATCTAGCGTTACGCCTGTCCGGGAGCACCCCTACGGTCTCGATGGCAGCGGCATCAACATCGGTGAGTGGGACGGGGGCAGCGTGGCTGCCGAGCACCCGGACTTCACGGGCCGGGTCCTGAACGTGGAGCATCTCAACCATCCCCACTATCACGCCACCCATGTGGCCGGGACCCTGATGGGAGCCGGACACGGAACTCCCAGCGCACGGGGACAGGCGCCCAAGGCCAGGCTGTTCGCCTGGGACTTCGCTGGCGACATCGTGAAGGAGATGCTCGCCGGTATCGCCACCTACGGACTGAGAGTGTCCAACCACTCCTACGGCTTCACGCCCAAGTGCGGCACCATCGTCCGGCAAGGTCAGTACACCCAGATCTCGGCTGACGAAGATCGGATCGCCTATCTGACGGATCACATGGTGGTTCGGTCCGCGGGAAACAACCGGAACAAGACCTTGAAGGACGAGTGCGGGATCCACGCGGGCTTCCTGCTCGACGGCGACTACTACCAGACCATCGCCGAGTACGCCTCCACGAAGAACTCCCTGGTCATCGGAGCTCTGGAAGACGATGACAACATCACCGTCTTCAGCGATTCGGGCCCCACCGACGATGGGCGGCTGAAGCCGGATCTGGCGGCCAATGGAAGCAACCTGCAGTCGACGAACTTCCAGGGCGAGTACCTGATCATCAGCGGCACTTCCATGGCCTCGCCGGCAGTGGCGGGACAGGTGGCGCTGCTGTACGACGCCTTCAATCGCTGGGCCGGTACGGTCCCCTCTCACGCCTATGTGAAGGCGGCCTGCATTAACGCCACTAATGACCTCATCGATCCGCCCCACTCGAACCGGGGACCGGACTACTACACAGGTCATGGAATACTGGACTCCCTGAAGCTCATCTCCGCAGCCCGGATTTCTCTCGAGACCGAGGGCGTTCCCATGCATCTGGAGGGCTCCTTCGACAGCTCGGAGGAGACCACGGCGGTCACCTTCACCCTCTCGGCGGCACGGCCAGAGCTACGTTTCACCCTGGCCTGGACGGATCCGCCGGGCAGCATGCTGGCCTCGCCAGCCCTGGTGAACGACCTGGACCTGAGGTTGATCGGTCCCGATGGCTTCATCTGGAAGCCCTTCGTTCTGGATCCCATCTCCCCGTCCACAGCAGCGACCCGGAGGGACAACACGAGAGACTCCGTGGAGCAGGTCAGTATCACCAGCGCCGAGGCCGCGTCGGCTGGCGCCAGCTGGGCCGGCACCTGGACCGTGGTGATCGATTCCGTCGTCATCGCCGAGGGACCTCAGAGCTGGGCCCTGGTAACCAACACACCCCTGGGGTTCGACGCCGGATCGCCGCCAGCGATCACTGTGCACAGTCCCAGCGGCGCCTCAGCAAGTGGAACGGTCACCTTCGTCGTCGATGTGATCCCCTCCGACAGCCGTGAAATCCTGGCCGTTCAGTACCGCCTGGGGACGGGCAACTGGCTCGCCATGCGTCACGTGGGTGACGAGGACCAGTACGTCTCGACAGTGGATGAAACCGTCTCTTCGGGTCGCACGACCACTCTACAGTTCCGGGCCACGGACTCGGCGGGACAGACGGTGGAGGTGACCCAGTCCCTCACACTCACCGGCGGTGACGATCATCCCGATACGGCCTCCTCGACTCAGGAGGGACGGGACGATCTGGACATCAATGGCCCTCCCCGGTTCGGAACCATCAACAGCGGGTCTGACTTGGACTACTTTCAGTTCTCCGTACCCGCCGAGGACGTCAACGTCCCTATTCAGATCGAAACGGCCGAAGGCACTCTGAGAAGGACAGAGTTGACGATCTACGACGAGGACGGCAGCAACGAGCTGGCCAGCAACGTCGACGCACGGGACATCAACGACTCCAGTGACAACGACGTCTCGAACACCATCTCCCGGCTGACTGACTTCACCCCCACCTCCGCGGGTCTCTACAAGATCGAGGTGGCCTCCACCTCCACCTTCATAGGCACCTACTCCGTTCGAGTCAGGCATGCCAGGCCGGTGCCCAGGTTCCTCGCCTCCCCCACCACGAGCGGCGCGGCCACGACGGTGACCTTTCAGAACACCAGCATCGGGGAGTTCAACTCCTTCAGGTGGCTGCTGGGTGACGGAACGGATGTGACGACTCAGACGGCGAAGCCTCACTTCTACACCACCGGCACCTATCGGGTCCGGATGCTGGCGGAGCTCGATGCAGGGACCGTGCTGGCGCCGACGATCGATCTGGTCATCGGCGCCGATGCGGAAGACGACCATGCCGACTCCGTGCTGTCCATAAAATCCACCAGCGACTTCGTGACTACCCATGCCCCGGCCTTCGGGGAGCTGGAGGCCTCTGGCGATACGGACTTCTTCGCCGTGGACCTGATCAGCGGAAAGACCTACGAAATCCAGGTCTCGTCCTCCACCTCCAGCGCCAATCTGCTCGATCCTGCCGTGGACCTCCTGGGGCCCTTCCCCTTTGCCACTCTGGCCAGAAACGACGACATGGCCGCCTTCACCCTGAGGGCTCGCCTGGTCCACACGGCCACGTCCTCGGGATTCCACTTCGTCAAGGTCACCAGCACAGATGACGAAACGGGGGGCTATACGGTGACGCTTCGTGAACTGGAGTCGGACTTGCCGGATCTGGAGGTCGACTCCGTCACCATCCTGACAGGCCCGACGGACTCCGGGACCGTCCAGGTAGCCGTCCAGGTCACCAACTCCGGCCCGGCGGCGGCGGGCAGCCGGATTGCCGTGGTGCTTCACTCATCGGACAACACGGCGATATCCGACTACACCGACACTCGGGTAGGCAGCTTCAGCATCGAGTCAGGTCTGTCGTCCGGTCAGACCGTCACGGTGACCTCGGAGCTGAGTTTCCGATCTTCCGGGACGGTCTTCATCGGAGCCATCGTGGACCCCTTGAACGTGCACGCCGAGGAGAATGAGACGAACAACGTGGCGGTCACCTCCAGCACGGTAGTGTTCACGGAGGAGAGCACGCCATCGAACCGTCCCCCCCTGGTCCGAACCATCGACGAGATCTCGGTGCAACAGGGAGAGACGGTGACCCTCTCGGCCAACACCACCGATGAGGACGAAGACTCCCTGACGTACTCCTGGCTGCAAACCACGGGGCCCACGGTCACGCTCCAGAACCCAGCGACCCTCACCCCTTCCTTCGGGGCTGCAACGCCAGGTTTCTACGAGTTTCTGATCACCGCCACGGATCCCTCGGGAGCTGAGGGCAGCGATCGATTGCGGGTGATCGTCGACAGCTTGGCAGGCAAGCGGCTGGACTCCCTCAGTGTCACTTCCGCCACTACCCGGGCGACTCGTGGAGACGCCAGTGGCCTGCTCTTCGTCTCCACTCTGAGGAACAGCAGCGCCCGGGTCCTCCAGATCGACTCCGCATCGCTCCTGTTCACCCAGGGAGACGACGATGTCAGCAGCGCTTTCGCCGTCACGCCGGTCACCATGTTTCCCAGGAGTCTCCGGCCCGGCAGAATCGCCACGGCGTCCCATCGGGTCAATGTCGGTCTCAGCGCTCCCCTGGGCACCATCGACGTGGGAGCCCTGATCCTCGGAGTCGACCTGAGTTCGGCAGAGGCTATCGAGAATTCCACCACCACCTTGCGCCACGCCCTCGAGGTCGAGGGCCCCGGCGGAGCACTGGCATTCGGTCCCCTGCAGGCTCTGGCACGGGCCTCGACGGGACAGACCTTCGTGGCCACCGTCGCCGTCCAGAACACGGGAGTCTCCACAGCCGGTATCCTGGCGTCTCAACTCACTTTCGATCCACCGGGACTGGCCGTAACAGCTCTGCCGGGCCAGCCTTCGATAATCGATCCCGGGGCGGAAGGACTCTTCCAGTTCGACGTGGTCGTTCAGCCAGATGCTACAGCGGGACTCCGTAGCGGGACGCTGCTGATCACCGCCCAGGACCTTACGACCAGCGCCTCCGTGGGCCGCAGCCAACTGCTGACTGGCTCCGTCCAGATACAGAGGGGCGCCCAGCTCCAGCTCACCAGCGTCGTGGCCGGCGCCGCCCAAGTGCTGGTGGGCCAGACCGTTCCGGGGATTCAGCTCTCCGTGGCCAACGGTGGCGGGACGACCGCCGTCGACATCCAGGTCGAGCTGCGCCTGTCACGGCCAGCTTCTCTCGGTTCCGCCATCCTGACGTCGGGGCCCCTGTCGATCCCGGGAGGCGCCACGGCGACGTTCAGCATCGACCTCACCCTATCCGCCACGGCGCCACCTGGCAGAGTGTTCCTCGACGCCCTGGTGACTGCCAGGGACGAGAACGACCCATCCCAGACCACCGTGGCTGACGGCGCCACCACCACCGACAGCATCCTGATCCTGACCCCGGCTGCCCTGTCCGTGCCGGCGTCTCTGCTGCCGTCTCTCCTGACCAGGAACACCACCGCGGCCGCCACGGTGACAGTGGCCAACTCGGGAACGTCCACGGCGACTGTCCTGTCGGCTGACCTGGGGTTCAGCAATGACGGTGTCACGGCCACGGCGCTGACCACAGCAGGCTCGGTCCCGGGATCGGGTTCCCGGACATTCAATTTCGTCATTTCCACTGCTTCCCAGGCCGCCACGGGAACCCTGACGGCCTCCTTGTCTGTCACGGCGGTGGATTCCACCGGCGGTGTCTCGGCCTCCACATCGGCGGTGCTCCCGGCGCCTCTCCGGGTGGGAAACCCACCGGAAATCCATCTGTCCGCATTCCGGTGCGACGTCACCACTCTCTCCACAGGTCAGTCCGTCCCGGCCACCACGTCACTTTCGAATTCCGGGGAAGCGACAGCCTTGATCGATCACCTGAGTCTGCTCTTCTCAGCCCCGGGCCTGGCGGCCTCGACCCCCGCCACAACGGTGGTGCTCCACGCTGGAGCCACTCTCGATCT
Organism: Candidatus Cloacimonadota bacterium; assembly: GCA_021772705.1. GTDB lineage: Bacteria > Muiribacteriota > UBA6191 > JACPRK01 > JACPRK01 > OFTM100. The sequence goes on from JAJFLN010000600.1 coordinate 6,804, forward strand.
TCCCTTCCGCATCACAGCCACCGGTCCGGCAGGCGCCACCAGCTGGACCAGCGCCACCGTGATCGCCCGGGATGACGACACGGGACTCGGTCCCCTTCCCGTGGTGAACGATGCCAGTCCGATCCCGTTCGTCGTTCAAGATCCCCCGGAGCTCACCCTGCTTTCGGTCAGCCTCGGGCGGCTGTCCCTGGCCCGGGGAAGCTCCACCACATCGGAGGTGAACATCCGGAACCAGGGCGGCGCAGCAGCACGGATCACAGCGGCGATCATCGGGCCTCCGGACAGCGCCATCGCCGTGACAGACACGGGACCTTTCGCTCCATTGATCCTGGGGGCAGGAGAGACGAGACGGTTCCGATCGGGAGTGATCACGGGCATCTCCACGGGTACGATCACCCTGTCCACGGCCACCGTCACGGCCGTGGACGTCAACTCGGAACGGTCGGCGGGTCTATCGTCCAATCAGGTTGCCCTGCCCCAAGTCCTTCGAATCGGAAGCCTGCCGATTGCCCAGATTCTTTCCCCCTCCCCTCGATACTCAGTGGACGGATCGCCCGCCCGGGTCTCGCTGGATGCTACCAGCTCGGCGTCCCCGGAGGGCGGCCTGTTGACCTATAGCTGGAGCGCCCTGTCCGGTCCGTCATTCGTCTTCACGATCCCCGGCACCTCCGTGCAACATATTGAACTGTCCACCACTGCCAGGTACGGTTTCCAGGTCGAGGTCACCGACGCTATCGGGTTGACGTCGACGGCATCGACAGTCATCGACGTGCTGACCAACAGCGCTCCCCGGGTGTCGGTCCCGCCTCCTCAGCGGGTGGTCCTGAACTCGACGGTCGATCTACGCGGCACCGCCACGGACCAGGACAACGAGGCTCTCGCGCTCCGGTGGGATCAGATCGGCGGCCCTGCCAGTCTGCTACCCCTTCAGGGGACCACCGGCTCCACTTCCGTCACCATCGCCGCCACGGAAGCGGGCCTGTTCACGTTCCGGTTCACAGCCCGGGATTCTCGAGAGGGAGTGGCCGCCGCGACGACGAGCATCGAGATATCAACGGCCGTGACGGGCGCCATCACCCTGGGTCGAGGTCTCAACTTGATCTCACTGCCCCTGGAGCCTCTGACGACATCGGGGGTCTCGTTGACCTCCCTTGACCTGGCACGGCTCCTCTCGGCGTCGGTGATCGTCCGGACCACAGCGGGTCCATCGGACACATCCCGTTTCCGGACCTTCATCCCCGGACTGAGCGCACCCCATCGTCTTCGCGGAGGCGCGGCCTATCTGGTGATCGTCAAGAACCGGACCGGGAGAGTCGTCCTGTCGGGAAGAGCCTGGCCAGCTTCCTCACAGCAACAGACTGTCCAGCCTCCCAGAGGAATGGCCGGTTACCCAGGCGCTGTACCTGCCGGTGCCCGGGCCAGTGATTTGCTGGGCCAAGTCGGCGGCCGCTACCTGATCCGAAGTCGAGTTGATGCAACAGGCAACGCCGTCTGGGAGGCTCACCTGCCAGGAGTATCGGAGGACTTCGAGCTCCACTCCGGCGAGGGATACCTGCTGTTTATCTCGTCCCAGGGCAATCTGATACTGGGCAACGGGCCTTTACTGGGCAACGGGCCTTGATGGATGGCCAGAAGACTCCCAGGGCAGCGGCCAGGATGTCACCAAAATGTCAACTCGTCGCAACACTCCTGCAACACGGAGGATGTTGCATCAACTCTTGAAGACCAACATCACCGGGTCGAACCAGACGGTTCCGGCCCCGATCCAATCGGAGGTAACACAACCATGCGAAACCCACTGATCCTCATCCTGTCCGCAGGACTCCTGATCACTCCCGCCAGCGGCCAGACAGCTGGCAGCGACACGGGAGCCACGGCCTCGAGCAGCACCTCCCCGAACCGAGGCATCGGCAGAGGCGCCTTCCACAGCCAGCTGACGCAGGCTCAGAAGGACGAGTTGAAGAGCCTCTCACCAGAGCAGCGCCGGGCGAAGCTGGCCGAGTATCGCCAGGCCTGGTTCGCCACACTGTCGCCGGAGCAGCGGCAGCGGGCCACCGCGGCACGGGACAACAGTTTCCGGGGCAACCTCACGGAAGCGCAGAGGGCTGAACTGCAGAACCTGACGCCGGAGCAGCGCCGGGCGAAGCTGGCGGAGTACCGCCAAGCCTGGCTCGCCACCCTGACGCCGGAGCAGCGGCAGAAGGTCGAACAGAGGCAACAGAACCGGGGCGACAACGGGTTTCGGGCGAACCTGACGGCAGAGCAGAGGGCGTCGCTGGAGGGCCTCTCTCAGGAGGAGCGCCGCGCGAAGTTCCAGCAGTTCCGGGAGGAGTGGATTCAGACCTTGCCTGCTGACAGGCAAGAGACTATCCGGGAGCGCCGGGCCCAGTTCCAGTCCATGACGCCAGAGCAGCGGCAGGAGTTGCGACAGAATCGCCGGGGAAACAACGGTGTCCGCCGGGGCCGTGGCGGCGGCCGAGGCAGAGGCCGGGGAAGGTAGTCGCCCGGTCTCCCGGGTGCATGTCTGCTGGGGGGTCCCCTGGCCTATTCCGGATCCGTTCGTCCCGAGCTTGTCGAGGGGCCCACAGGCGCTTGCTTCGGCGTTTTGGCCTTGGCCAGTTCGCGCAGCTTTTCCCAATCCTCGGCTATCAAGGCCCGCTTCTTGGCACGT
>JAJFLN010000007.1 GCA_021772705.1 Candidatus Cloacimonadota bacterium
GTCCCCTCCTCCGTTCGCCCCACTATGGATGCCCGCATCCAGGACGACTGAATGGCCGAGTTTTCCCGATCCGTTCGTCCTGAGCCTGTCGAAGCATGTCCTGAGCTACGCCGAAGGGGATGAATGGAGCGGGCGGCCATAGTGGGACGAACGGATCCGGAATAGGCCAGGGGACCCCCTACGGGACATGCACCCGCCATCCCGGTCCAGATTTGGCGGCTGGCCGGGTCTCATGTTATCTTGGCGTCATGTGCGAAACAGACCATCAGATGAGTGAGCTGGAGCACAAGCTGACGCTGGAGAACCCGCCCCATGTGCGGAAGCTGACTCTGGCCAAGCTGGCCCTTTCGGAGCAGCTCAACTCGCCGGAGCGGATCGAGAAGGTCCTCATCCGGATATTGAATGAGGATGAGGATCCAGTTGTGCGCCATGAGGCCGCGTTCGCTCTGGGACTGTTGACCCAGCGAGAGCTCATTCCCGGCGTCGAGGCCGTCCGTGCCCTTTGCCGGAGTGCGCTGGAGGATCGCTCGATCCTGGTCCGTCACGAGTCGACGGAGGCGCTGGATGCTTTCTCCGGGCCCCTGGTTCACGAGACCCTGGAGAAGCTTCGAGACGATCCTGCCGAGGACGTGAAGGCCACGGCCGAGCTGGTCCTGGGGGCTCTTCTGGACAGAGACGGATGAGCCCGGAGTACCTGTTCGTATACGGCTCTCTCCGCCGAGGCTGCGACACCGAGATGGCACACCTGCTCCGGCAAGAGAGCAGCTTCGCGGGCGAAGCGAGCCTGCAGGGCAAGATGTACCGTGTAGCGGACTTCCCGGGAGTCGTGGACTCGAAGACACCGGATCACAGGGTGGCCGGCGAGGTCGTCCGTCTCAATGAGCCGCGCACGATCCTGGCGCTTCTCGATGCATACGAGGGCTGCGAGGATCTGGATCGCCAACGTTCCCCTCTGTACAAACGGGAACGGCGCACCGCGACTCTGTCCAATGGCTCCACCCTGGAATGCTGGGTCTATCTCTACGCCCGAGCCGTGGGCGATCTGTCGCTCATCGAGTCCGGTGACTTCCTGGCCGACAGCGACTCGTCCTGCTAGGACCGTCCGCAGCCAGTACTACTCCATGGCGGGGCTTTCTCGCCCCGCTCGTCCTGAGCAAACGGTCGTATCGTCTGATTGAATCAGGCCTGCCGGGTTGCGGCGGGCTGGCGCAGTTTCCAGAGGAACCGCTCAATACTCCGAAACAGCAGAGCAACCAGGAGGGCTGGTATCAGGGTCTGAAGCAGCCCGGCCCACCAGGGCCACCGTTGCGCCCATTCGGGGAGATACAGGACCCGAAACGCCCAGGGCCCCTTCTCCCTGCGGGCGCACTGCAGCATCAGATCTCGCCCCGGATCACCGTAGATCACCAGGACGGACTGGACGTCCGCACCACGGATCAGAGCAAGCCGGGTCAGGAGCCTCATGTCCTCCAGGTCAGTGACCGCTCTCACCACCAGGATGGCCGCCGCCGCGCCTTCCTGCTTCGCCAGAGTCCCCAGATCGGAGAGCAGCTCCTTCAGCCCCGTCCAGTCGCCAGTCTCCCGGGCCTGCTGGACCATGGCGACCATCTGTTGTTTAAGGTCCTCCGGCACGAACTTGGCCGTGTTCTTGAGCAAGCTGATTCCCAGGGCCATCGGCGGACTGACGGTCATCAGGGTCCCGATGCCGGCCAGGGAGGTGACGAGAGGATCCGATTCCCCGCCCGTGGCCCGTCCCACCGCTTCCTTCCCCAGATCTCTCAGGTGCCCCAGAAGCACGAGATCCGCTGCAACGGCTCCTGCCATTTCCTCTGCCGAGTCACCGGAGCCGGTGAAGAACCCCTTGGCCGACAGCCCGGCTTTCCTCCACCAGGACTGAGAAGTGCTCTCCAGTTCCGCCAGGCGCTTCGTCAGCTGCTCCCTGTCCGCCAGACCTCTCTCCAGCCCGTAACGAGCCAGCAACCTGGCTTCATGCAGCTTCCCCTTATCCTCGAGAATCTGCACGCCCTCCACCAAGGCCGGCCCCTGAGGACAGGGAAACAGACGAACCAGATAGCCGGCACAGACCGTCACGAGCACCCAGAGAAACAGCACCATTCCAAGCCGCAAACCCGGCGGGCTCGGAGGAGGCACCTTCATCTGGGCAGAACCCTTACCTTCTACGATCACCTGCACATCGCCCTCAGTATACCCGTACCCAGAGGCCCGGCTGGCAACAACCTCCAGGCCCCTCATCCCGCGCCGGTAAAGCGGTTCACCGAGAAACCCGCTCAGGCTGATACCCTGTCCTCCGGCAGCACGAAGGAGGCTCGAGTATGAAGACAGTAATCGGAGTCATGGGCTCTGCCGAGATGGATTCCACGGAGGTGGCTCATCGCGCCCGGATCCTGGGCCAGGCAGTCGCCCGTCGAGGAGGCGCCGTGCTCACAGGCGCCACGACAGGCTACTCCCACGAGGCTGCCCTTGGCGCCGCCGAGGAGGGAGGGATGACACTGGGCGTCTCTCCGGCCCTGAACCGGGAAGCTCACGCAGCCATCAGTTATCCCTTCGAACCCTTCGACGTCATCCTCTACTCCGGTTTCGGATACAAGGGCCGCAATGTCCTGAATGTCCGAGGCTGCGACGGAGTCCTCTTCGTGGCAGGCGCCACGGGCACCCTGAACGAGCTGACCATCGCCCACGATGAAGGCAAGGTCATGGGCGTCCTGACAGGCTCCGGCGGACTCTCGGATCGCTTTCGGGAGATCCTCGATCTATCTCCGAAACCCACGGGCTCCATCGCCTTCTACGATCCCGACCCAGAAGTGTTGGTAGAAGCAGTCTGGAACGAGGTGTTGAGGCGAAGGAAGGGATGACCCCTTGCTTGGGGCTCGGGGCAAAGCCCCGATTCAAAGACTCAGGCAGGGGC